>NZ_JAKRFC010000007.1:0-205025 GCF_022348205.1 Epibacterium sp. MM17-32
CAAAACACAAAAACAAACACCGCGGGATGGAGCAGCCAGGTAGCTCGTCAGGCTCATAACCTGAAGGTCGTAGGTTCAAATCCTACTCCCGCAACCAAATTACATATAAATATAAAGACGTTACAGCCGCCAAATGGGCGGCTTCTTTAGTTCGCAACAGCCTCAAACTCCAAAACACAGCGACCATCGTTGATCGGACCCTTTCGAGATCGTCATGGGGGTCCTCGTTCCAGTCGCGCGTTTTCGGCCGCCTCGCTTGCGCACAGTCAGCCCCTCTTCGCTGTAGATTCGGTAGACCAACACCTAATTCAGATGCAACCTGCTTGCTTGTTAGCCCGCTTGCCAACGCGATCCGCACCGCATCAACGCGGAATGCGCCCGTCCGTTTCGTTCCCATCGCTCGTCTCCTTGACTGCTATAAATGCAATCGAAGGAGCAGCATCACACCGCGACACGTCCAGCGGAGGTCCACTTCAGTGCGGCTGACCTTCCCCCCGGTATCCGGGCCATTGCGAACTGGAGATTTCCACCTTTGAATGGATGAAGGAGGAAGCGCCCTGAAGCCGGTGCAGAACGCCTTCGTGGAGAGTTTCAACGGCACGTTCCGAGATGAGTGCCTGAACTTGCATGGTTCCGATCCCTGCGCCATGCCCGCGATGAAATCGGACAATGGCGAAATCAATACAACACCAAGCACCCACATTCGGCGCTCGGATACCTATCCCCGACGGAGTTCCTGATGAAAACCGCCGAGCCAGCGCTTGAGACTCTTGCGGTCTCCACGCTGCCGCTAAACACTCAAACCCAACCGGAAGATTCCAGATCAAACCGGCCCTAACCTCGGGGAAAGGTCATGGGAAGGTCCGGTTTGCGTCACGCTTGAGGGTGAGAGGAGTAGGCCAACGCGCTGAATACGGATTTTAGCTGGGACGACAATCCGTCCATCCAACGAGGGTAAAAAGCCGGCATTAGGAGCGGACCTAAGCTGGGATTTTCTGCGCCGCCGCAAGGCCCCTCCAAGCCCTTTTTTTACGATCAGTTGACAGATCAGGCGGCTTGATTTGCAAGAATGTCCCTTAAGTGCCAGTGCGGCCAGCGAGCAGCGCATCGGCGGCGCAGCCTCGGATTAAGTCAAGCGACGGCGTCATCTTCTGGTGACCCGAAGCACACCTCCATGAACGCATGTCATGATCTTGCCGAGCGCAGCCGGTCGATCAAAAGCCGTAGAGCCGAGCTAAGATTTCGCCGCCCCATGTAGCACAGGTGGTAGCCGTCGAAGGGCGGGCAGAAGTTGGCGAGGACACGGTGGACACGTCCGGTGTCAAGGTCAGGGCGGACTTCCGGCAGCGGCAGGTAGCCAACCCCGTGACCCGCCCGCACCGCTTCCATCACGAGGCCGGGATCGTTCAGGATGAAAGGACCGGTCAACTTTTTCACCATCTCGACGCCCGCGAGCTCGAATTCCCAGTCATAGACTGGCCCGTCGGAGCGGTGCCGCATCAGAATGCAGTCATGGGCGTCTAGATCGTCGGGGTGGCGTGGGGTGCCGCGCCGCGCGAGGTAGTCGATACTGGCAACCGCCGCCATTTCCAACTGTGGCCCGACGGGGACCGCGATCATGTCCGGGCTGAGATGCTCTCCGAGCCGGATCGCGCAGTCAAAACGGTCTTCGGCAAGGTCAGAAAGGCGCCCCTCGCTGCTGATCTCGATGCGGACGTCGGGATAGTCGCGCACCAGCTGCGAGGTCACCGGCCAAAGGATATCGCGCGTGGCGGGCACGCTGGAGGTCACCCGCACCAGCCCCGAGGGGCGCTCGCCCAAGGTGCGGATTTCCTCGATGCGGTTGCCAAGGTGCTGGAAGCTAGGGCGCAACGCCGCAAGAAGCTGTTCGCCCGCATCGGTGGGGGTCACCTTGCGCGCGCTGCGGTTCAGCAATCGCACGCCGATCTTGTCCTCCAGCCGCCGGATCGTGTGACTGACGGCGGATTGGGACACGCCGAGGCGGTGTCCGGCGCGGGTGAAATTGCCCTCTTCGGTGACGGCGAGAAGAGTCGACAGATCGCCGAGCATTTCACGGTCCATGGCGCGCTCCTGCTGTAGTTCTCAGTTGTCTGGGGCAAAGAATAGCGCGGTGCAAAGGAAAAACACCGCTCTAGCATGAATTCAGTTCATGGAGCCGATAAGGCAGGGTGACCTTATCCAGCTCCGGGTGCAGGTCCAGATTGGGGGCAGACGACACATTCGAACCGGAGTTTCCGACATGACCACCCCAATCTCCCCGACCGATCCCCAAGACCCCGCACGCCGAGAGCTGCTGCTGACTGCCGGAGCAGGCGCTGCCGCGCTTGGCATGGCATCGCTGAGCGCCGAGGCCGCACTGGCGCAGGCGAGCGCCGAGTGGGATAAAACTTTCCCGCAGAGCGACCGCGTCGACCACCGCAAAGTGAGCTTCACCAACCGCTACGGCATCGCGCTTGTGGGCGATCTCTATCTGCCGAAAGACCGTGGCGAGGCGCCCCTTCCCGCGCTTGCTGTCGCCGGCCCCTTTGGCGCCGTCAAGGAGCAGGCCGCGGGCCTCTATGCCCAGGAAATGGCCGAGCGCGGCTTTGCCGCCGTGGCGTTCGATCCCTCCTACATCGGCGAAAGCGGCGGAGCCCCGCGCTACGTCGCATCGCCCGACATCAACACCGAGGACTTCATGGCGGCAGTCGATTTCCTCGGGTTGCAGGACGTGGTGGACCGCGACCGCATCGGTATGATCGGCATCTGTGGCTTTGGCGGCATGGCGCTGAACGCAGCCGCCCCCGACAAGCGGGTCAGGGCGGTGGCAGTGACCTCGATGTACGACATGAGCCGGGTGAACGCCCGCGGCTATTTCGATGCGATGACCGAGGAAGATCGCACCGAGGCGCTGACGGCCATGAGCCTGCAACGCTGGGAAGACGCCGCCTCGGAGGGGGCGCCGAAGCTGGCCGGTGGTCTGCCGGACACGCTGGACGGCATCGATAACCCGGTGATCGCCATGTATCACGCCTATTACAAGACGGACCGCGGCTATCACGCGCGTTCCCTGAATTCGAACGGCGGCTGGAACGTCACCTCGGCCATGTCCTTCATGAACATGCCGCAGCTCACCTACATCCATGAGATCTCGCCGCGCCCGGCACTGATCATCGCCGGGTCCGAGGCGCATTCCCGCTACTTTAGCGAAGACGCCTACGCGGCGGCGCGCGACCCCAAAGAGCTGGTGATCATCGACGGCGCGGATCACTGCGATCTCTACGACCAGAAGGACATCATCCCCTTCGACCGCCTTCAGGCGTTCTTCGAAGGTCACCTCGCCTAAGGCCCCGGACCTACCCTCGAGCGCGGGGGCAGGTCTCTTTGTATTTTGACCGATTATGGAGACACCCCAATGAAGACGACATTTGCAGCACTTGCCCTGAGCCTTGCCGCGCCCGCGGTCCTCGCCCAGCAGATGACACAGACCACGGCCCTGGAGCGAGGCGGCCAGATGGGCAGTCCGGACACCTTCACCGGAACAGTTTTTGTCGCACCGGTGTTCGCCCCCGATATGAACGATGTCAGCGCGGGTGAAGTGACCTTCCTGCCCGGTGCGCGTTCGGCCTGGCACACGCATCCGGTGGGCCAATACCTCGTCGTGACGGCGGGAACCGGATGGTATCAGGAAGAAGGTCACGCCAAACAGGTGATGCGCACCGGCGATGTGGTGTTCGCCCCGGCGGGCGTAAACCACTGGCATGGCGCGACGAAAAGCACCTCGGTCACCCATTACGCGATTCAGGCGGTTCAGGACGGCTCTGCCGTAACCTGGGGGGAGTTGGTTTCCGGCGAGGACTACGGAAGCTGAATCCGAACGCCTGCAACTGGAGACCGGTGTGACCGGTCCCCGCCTGATCGCCAAGTCACCGATATTAAGGATGCTCCCATGAAGACCCAGATCATTGCCTCCGCCTTCGCTCTCGCCAGTACCGCCGCCTCGGCACACGACGTGGCCCGGACCCTTCCTGCCGCCGCCGATGCGGTGGCTCCGGCCCTCGCCGCCTATGCCACCGAAGACCTCTTCGGCTCGGTCTGGACCGACGAGACGCTCTCGATACGCGACCGCGCGCTTGTCACCTTTGCGGCGCTGGTCACACGCCACGAGGCAGATACGCTTGGACGTCACACCGAACTGGCGCTTGACGCGGGCGTGACCCCGGCGGAACTGTCGGAAACCATCACGCATCTCGCGTTTTACACCGGTTGGGGCAACGCCACTGCAGCGGCCGAGGCCATGGCCCCGGTCTATGACGCGCGCGGCGTGACCGCCGAAGACCTGCCCGCTCTCGCACCCGATCTCCTGCCGCTGGACGAAGAGGCCGAAGCCGCGCGGGAAAAGGCGGTTCAGTCCAATTTCGCCAATGTCAGTCCCGGCGTCGTCGACGCCACGCGCGAACTGCTGTTCCACGACCTCTGGCTGCGCCCGGCCCTTGCGCCCCGCGACCGCAGCCTGGTCACCGTTGCGGCGCTGATCACCGCCGGCCAGCCCGAGCAGATGACCTTTCACCTGAACCGCGCAATGGACAACGGGCTGACGCAGGAAGAGGCAGGCGCGATGCTCTCGCATCTTGCCTTTTATGCGGGCTGGCCCAAGGTGTTCTCGGCGATGCCCGTGGCGCGGCAGGTGTTCGAGAGCCGCGCAGACTGATATCCTGCGGCGCGGCCACGGCCCCGCCGCCTCACCAACGGAGACATTCCATGAAGATCACCCGAGCTGGCAGCACGCCCTCCGCCCCCGGTCCCGAAGACTATTTCACCGGAACCGTGCGGATCGACCCCCTGTTCCAAGCCGACGCCCCCGGCCGCACCAGCGGTGCCCATGTGACCTTCGAACCCGGCGCCCGCACCGCCTGGCACACCCATCCGGCGGGACAAACCATCATCATCACCTTCGGCCGCGGCAGGGTGCAACGCGAAGGTGGCCTGATCGAAGAGGTGTCGACAGGCGACGTGGTCTTCTTCCCCGCGGACGAAAAGCATTGGCACGGCGCCGCCCCCGAGACCGCCATGTCACATATCGCCATTCAGGAGAGCATCGACGGCACGCCGGTGACCTGGCTGGAAAAGGTCTCCGACGCGGACTACACTGGCTGAAGGCAATCGCATTGCCGCCTGTTGTGGTGGCCGCGCGGCGATGGCTGCAAGGCCGAGGTCCGGCGCTCCAAGGTCGGGCCCTGAGCAACGGTTTGCTTTGGGGCGCTAACGACGAACGTCCAGAAATTCCAAGCGCAAGTTTGCCAGTGCCTCGGTCTTGCAACCACGGCGAACAGCCGGTCTGCTGAAGCTGCACCGCAGCAAAGGCATCTTTGATGAACGGCAGGAGTGGGCCATTCAAACTACGTCATACAGGATCTCAGCGCTCTCGACGGCTTCATCGGACACCTTAGATGGGTCAACATCACTGCATAAAGGTAAATTATGTGCCCGACAGGCAGAACAACTCTGCAATCGACACCTTGTTTTATTGGTCGGAGCGAGAGGATTCGAACCTCCGGCCCCTGCCTCCCGAAGACAGTGCTCTACCAGGCTGAGCTACGCTCCGACCGTGGCGCGTGAAGTATACCCAGATCCGGGAGTTTGCAAGCACTATTCGTTACGATCATCCGAGGAATTTCGCTTAAGAAAGAACGATACGTTCAAGCCACCTGTGGTAACCGCTCGGCTGCGTGTTTGCAGCACCGGGGTGTTGGAGGAGCGGCCTCCGCGGGCCTCTCTCAGAACGATGAAGACACCGCTTGCGATGATGATCGCCGCGCCCACCAGCGTCAGGAGATCGACGCTTTCGTCAAATAGCAGAGCGCCAAAGATGGTCGCCCAGATGATCTGCGAATACTGCATTGGTGCCACGACGGCGGCTTCACCAAAGGAGTAGGCCGTGACCAAAAGAAGCGTGGCGCAGAACCCGAAGGCGGCGATAATGGCAAGCCCGCCCAGCTCCGGCCCGGTCAGCGGAACATAGACAAAGGGGAGGGTCAGCCCCATGACCACGACGGTGGTCAGCATCGGAAACAGCATGAGGACGACGCGCCGCTCGACATGGCTCAGCTTGCGGAGAATGACGGACTGAAACGCATTGCCAAAGGCGGCAAGCAAGGCGGCAGCGTGGCCGGGGCCCAATGTGGTCTGACCAGGGCGCAGGACCACCAGAACCCCCACAAAGCCCAGGAGCACAGCCGCCATGCGGGGCAGGCCGACCTTCTCTCCCAGGATCGGGATGGACAGAAGCGTAATCAGCAGCGGTGTGGCAAACAGGAGCGCATAGGTCTGCGCCAATGGCAGCACCGAAAACGCATAAAATGCGCTGGCGGGGACCACCGACATCGACAACGATCTGAGCGCCATCCAGCCGGGGTGCTGTGGCCGCAGCGTGCCGGGGGTCGAATCCCGCACCATCATCATCGTCAGCAACGGAAAGGAGAGCAGGCTGGAAAAGAACACGATCTGAAAGGCCGAGACCTCGGCGCTGACATATTTCACCACCACGTCGTGGGTGGAAAAAATCACATAGGCCAGCAGGGCCAACAGGGCTGCTTTGATATTCATGCGGTCACCGAACTGTCTGTAAGCGGCGACACCTGGCGCCTCCCCTATAGCGCTAACGCTGCCGGGGGGCGACTTGCAAGGGGGGAATGGTGATGTTGCCCCGCTTTTGCGGTGGCCCAAAAGCAAACAGGCCGAGGGATCCCCCGGCCTGTCATCGATACAACAGATGAGTTCTGACTCAGAGGCTGGCGTCAAGCGCGCCCAGAATCGCATCCCCCATTTCAGACGTGGTGACCGGAGTGACGCCTTCTTCGCCCAGGAGGTCAGCGGTCCGCACCCCGTCGGCAAGCACTTTCTCGACGGCCTGTTCGAGCCGGTCCGCCTCTGCGCCCATGTCAAAGCTGTAGCGCAGGGCCATGGCAAAGGACAGCACGCAGGCGATCGGGTTGGCTTTGCCCTGACCGGCGATATCCGGAGCGGAGCCATGGACGGGCTCGTAGAGCGCCTTGGGGCGGCCATTGTTCATGGGCGCACCGAGCGACGCGGAGGGCAGCATGCCAAGGGAGCCGGTCAGCATGGCGGCCGCATCCGACAGCAGGTCGCCAAAGAGGTTGTCGGTGACGATGACGTCGAACTGCTTGGGCCAGCGGCACAGCTGCATGGCGCCAGCGTCGGCATACATATGCGACAACTCCACCTCGGGGTAGTCCTTGGCAACTTCGGTCACGACTTCGCGCCACAGGATGCCGCTCTCCATAACGTTTGCCTTTTCCATGGAGCAGAGCTTCTTGCCGCGGCGCATGGCCAGCTCGAACGCCGAGCGCGCAACGCGGTCGATCTCGCTTTCGGTGTAGCGCTGGGTGTTGATACCGACGCGCTCATTGCCTTCTTCGATGATGCCGCGAGGCTCGCCGAAGTAGATGCCGGAGGTCAGCTCGCGCACGATCATGATGTCGAGGCCGGCAACGACGTCTTTCTTCAGCGACGAGAAATCCGCGAGCGCGTCAAAGCACTGCGCGGGGCGCAGGTTGGAGTAGAGATCCATTTCCTTGCGCAGGCGCAGCAAGCCGCGTTCGGGTTTCACCGAGAAATCGAGGCTGTCGTATTTGGGCCCGCCGACGGCGCCAAGCAGAACCGCGTCCACCTCTTGCGCGCGCGCCATGGTGTCGTCGTGCAGCGGTGTGCCATGGGCATCATAGGCGGCGCCGCCGACGAGGTCCTCGCTCACATCGAACTGCAGGTCACGCTTGTCGCCGAACCAGGAAATGACTTTTTTGACTTCGGCCATGACCTCGGGGCCGATCCCGTCGCCAGGCAAAATCAGAATCGATGGATTGGACATCTCGCAAACTCCTTTGACGTGTTGGAAAAGGGCGTAGCGGGCTGCTGTCGCGGGGTCAATAATGGCGGCGCAGTTATGCTGCGCTGGTGGTGCTTTCAGCGCCGAATGTCGACCCAGACAAGCCCGTGGCGGCTGCCGTCGCTGCGCAGGATGCCGGACGCGGTGACCTGAAGCCCTGCGGAGGGGAGCACGTAGTCCACCCGCATCGGGCCGGTGCTCTCCCAGGTGACGGTGTGGCTGGCCGCGTTGGCGTCTTTTGGCAGCGGGTCCTGGAGACGTGGATCGCGCAGCAGCCGGGTGATGGCGTCCTTGTGCCCCTCACCGCGATGCGGATCATTGTTTGCATCCCCAAGCAGCACAAAAGGCGGGGCCGGAGCCGGTCCGAGAGCGCCGTCCAGAAGATGCAGCCAGAGCAGGATTTCATCCGCGTTGCGGCGGCCGTTGCGGTCTTCGGGGCCATCAAAGACCGGCGGCGCGGCGTGAAAACTCATGACCCGTAGAAGGGTGCCATCGGGCAGACGCACGGGCACGATCCAGTGGTTGGTGGATGACAGGCGCAGCTGGGCAGCGACATCGGCATCCGGAAAGGGGTCTCCGTCCTGGGTCCGCGGCATGCGGTGATCCGGCAGATCCTGCCACAACAGGTCGGTGAAATTCCGGGCGCGATCTGCAAGGATCGGGTATCTCGACAGGAGCGCGATGCCACTTTGTCCGGTAAAACGCCCCCAGCCCCAGGCATCCTCTGGCTCGCCCAGGCGCTGGTCCCCGTCCAGGTCGAGGCCGGATGCGATCCCGGCGTTGGGTTTCAGGGCAAAGGCATGCGGGTAGGTCATTCCCGCCTCGGAGAGCAGGGCCTGGAAGGCGCGCAGCGTTTCCTGATCGTGGTCCCAATCCAGGCTCTGCACTGCGAGGATATCTGCCTCGGCGCGCCGGATCGTGTCGACCACGGCCGCCACCTGAGCATTGTCCCGGCGCAGGTCGCGCAACAGCAGTCCCGGCCCCTTGCGGCTGAGTTCGGTGTTGAAGGTTGCGATCCGCAGGGGTTCGGCCCGGAGGGTGCTGGCCAGCAACAGGAAAACAAGAACGGCTGTTACGCCCCTCATACCGTTTGCAGGTCGTGGGCAAAGGCGCGGCGTTTTTGCGCGATCAGATCCGCGACGCGCAGGCGCGCCATGCCGCGCATGATCATGCTGGCGGGCACCATGGCCCAGCCGGTGACACACCAGATCAGCAATTGCGGGCTGCCCAGCAGCGCCGGATCGAACAGGCTGCCCCCCATCTGGACCAGCGCCGGCAGCAGGAAGGGCAGCAGGACACCGGCAATGATATGAAGCTTGGCATCGCGCTGAAGGCGCGCCACCACATCCCCGCCGGTGGTCGGATCAAACAGGGGAAGGTTGACCCAGACGTTGAACGCGCCATTGGCCAGCGGCCAGTTGCGCAGCCGGATCAGGAGCGCGAAATAGGCGATGGACATGAGCGAGAGCAAATAGGCAAGTCCCGCCGCCGCACGCACCAGATCCACCGTATACTGCGGCACATGCTCGGGCATCATGAGGCGGCTCAACTGCACGGGCGAGTAGGCAAAATCCAGTGTATCGCCGATGGTATAGGCCAGTTTGTGAACCAAGGCGGAAAAGCCGGTCGGCTGGAAGGGATGGCCCGCCAGCAGGCTGAGCAGGATCATGCACAGGGAGGCAAAAACAAAGCGGCTGCGATTGAGAGGGGGAGCGTCCCGGAATTCGACGAAGCTTGGGAAATGCGTAAAGTACTCGGCAAAGATCAACCCGCCGGCCAGAAGGGCGGTGAAGGCCACGATCTCTGGGGATTGCGTCGCCGCGACTGGCAACAATAGCGATGGCAGCACCACCAACAGTGCCACCAATAGCCCGCGAATTGCCGCGCTTGTCATGCGTGCAAGCACTCTCTGTTCCCTTTGCCCTGGGGTCTTCCGGTTTTTTTGGTGGAATGACCCGGTATGATGCACCCCGGGTTTGCCCAGACTGCGCTGCCTCATTTTTGCCCCAATCCTGCACGGGGGCATCAGATTTCTCAAGTATCGGGTTAAGGAAATGCGTCAAATTTGATGGACTGGCAGGTAAGTGGTGCTGACATGCATCAATCTTAATCCGTCAAATCATCATCTTATCGCCCGTTTGCCTGTCTCCCGTGGTCCGGGCACGCGCAACGCGCCGGGACAGGGCGGCGTTAGGTATTGGGGCAGAATTGTGCGGATCGCGACAGGTGATATGAAAAAAGGCCGCCCGGGGGCGGCCTTCTTCGCGATCATGGTCAAGGCTTTTATACCCAGGGACGTTCCTGTGCGGCCTTGGCCTCAAAAGACTGGATCGAGTCCGCCTTTTCCAGGGTCAGGCCGATGTCATCAAGGCCGTTCAGCAGGCAATGCTTGCGGAACGGGTCCACGTCGAAGGTGATGACCTCGCCATCGGAGGTGGTGATTTGCTGGGTTTCCAGATCGACGGTCATGCGGGCGTTTTCGCCCTTTTCCGCATCCGACATAAGCAGATCGACCTGCTCCTGCGGCAGCACGATGGGCAGCATGCCATTCTTGAAGCAGTTGTTGAAGAAGATGTCGGCAAAGGAGGTGGAGACCACCACCTTGATGCCGAAATCCGCTAGCGCCCAGGGCGCGTGTTCGCGCGAGGAGCCACAGCCGAAGTTGTCGCCCGCAATCAGGATCGAGGTATCCCGATACTGCGGCTTGTTCAGCACGAAGTCGGGGACTTCGTTGCCCTGCCGATCATAGCGCATCTCGTCAAAGGCGTGCACGCCGAGGCCGGAACGCTTGATGGTCTTCAGGAACTGCTTGGGGATGATCATATCGGTGTCGATATTGACCAGCGGCATCGGCGCCGCAATCCCGGTGAAGGTTTCGAACTTGTTCATGGGTTTCTTCCTTCAGAGCTCGCGGACGTCGGTCAGCCGGCCGGTGACGGCGGCAGCGGCAGCCATGGCAGGAGAGACAAGGTGGGTGCGCCCCTTGAAGCCCTGGCGGCCCTCGAAGTTCCGGTTGGAGGTCGAGGCGCAGCGTTCGCCTTCGCTCAGCTGGTCGGGGTTCATCGCCAGGCACATGGAGCAGCCCGCCAGACGCCATTCGAAACCGGCCGAGGTAAAGATCTCGGCGAGTCCTTCCTCTTCGGCCTGTGCGCGGACAAGGCCGGAGCCCGGAACCACCATGGCGCGCATGCCATCCTTGATTTTCTTGCCTTTGACCACCTCGGCAGCGGCGCGCAGGTCTTCGATCCGCCCGTTGGTGCAGGAGCCGATAAAGACCGTGTCGATCTCGATGTCGGTCAGCTTCATGCCCGGGGTGAGGCCCATGTAGTCCAGCGCGCGTTTTGCGGCCTCGACCTTGCCGCCGGAGAAGTCTTCCGGTGCGGGGACGGTCGCGGTGATCGGCAATGCGTCCTCCGGCGAGGTGCCCCAGGTGACGGTGGGGGCGATGTCCTCGCCACGGATGGTGACAACCTTGTCCCAATGCGCGTCGTCATCGGAATAGAGCGTCTTCCACCAGTTCACGGCGGCTTCCCACTGCGCGCCCTTGGGGGCGTGGGTGCGGCCCTTGACGTAGTCGAAGGTGGTCTCATCCGGTGCGATCAGGCCCGCGCGTGCGCCGCCTTCGATCGCCATGTTGCAGATGGTCATGCGACCTTCCATCGACAGGTTGCGGATCGCCTCACCGCAATATTCGATGACATAGCCGGTGCCGCCGCCGGTGCCGGTCTCGCCGATGATGGTCAGTACCACGTCTTTGGCGGTGACACCGGGCGCAAGCGTGCCGGTGATTTCCACCTTCATGTTCTTGGATTTCTTCTGGATCAGCGTCTGGGTCGCCAGAACATGCTCCACCTCGGAGGTGCCGATGCCATGGGCCAGCGAGCCGAATGCGCCATGGGTCGCGGTGTGGCTGTCGCCACAGACCACGGTCATGCCGGGCAGGGTCCAGCCGTTTTCAGGGCCGACGATGTGCACGATGCCCTGGCGGATGTCGCTGACCGGGTAGTAATGCACGCCGAACTCGCGGGCGTTGGTGTCCAGCGCGGCCACCTGGATGCGGCTGTCCTCGGGCATCTGTTCGGGATCGTCGCGTCCGGCGGTGGTCGGCACGTTGTGATCGGGCACCGCGATCGTCTTGTCCGGTGCGTGGACCTTGCGACCGGCCATGCGCAGGCCCTCGAACGCCTGCGGGCTGGTCACCTCGTGAACGAGGTGGCGATCAATGTACAGAAGGCAAGTGCCATCCTCCGCCTCATGGGCGACATGGGCATCCCAGATCTTGTCATAGAGTGTTTTGGGGGACATCGGTCCTCTCCCGTATATGGGTAAAAGTGCTGGCGTAACTGGTCTGGCGGCACGACCTTATAGGCGTGCGAGAACCGTGCGGGCGGCACCAAAGAACCGTTCACGCAAGCGCGCGCGGTCCTGAAGGGCAATCGTCTGAGCCAATACGTGAGTCATGCCCTGTGGCATATATCCACACCTCCCGACAATCAAGATTCGTTCTCTGGCATGTGATCACGCCCGCCCCGGTGTTTCCCTTGCCTTGGTCCCCCGGCGCAGGACATGCTGGCGGGAAGGAGGACCGGAATGGAGCAAGACATTCTGCCCGAGGCGGTACAGGGCACCCTGCACTATCTGATGGCGCAGGCGCAGATCTACTGGGATATGGCACTGACGCCCGGCTGGCGACAGTATCAGGTGCTGATCGTGCTGGCCTTGATTGCGGTCTCGATCCTGATGCGACACATCACGCATGCCCGGTGGGAGCATTGGGCCCGCGCCCGGGAGGGCTGGCCGAAATGGCGCCTGCGTCTGTTGGTGCAGGTGCTGAGGCGGTTGTCGCTGATCTACTTCACGGTGTTTACCTGGACAGTCTATGCCATCATGCGAGAGGTCACCTGGCCCTCGCGCAGCTACCTGATCGGGGCGGTGGCGAAACTGGCGGCGGCGTGGCTGGCGATCGCGCTGATCTCCCGGTTCATCGCCAACCCGACCCTGCGCAAGCTCGCCGCCTGGCTGTTGTGGATCTATGCGACGCTCGCGGTGTTCAACCTCGTTGACGACGCGGCGCAGATCCTTGATTCCATTGCCTTTGACATCGGGTCACTGCATCTGTCGCTGCTTGTGGTGCTGAAGGCGGTGGTGCTGGCGTCGGCCATGTTGACGCTGGCGCGCATGGGGTCGGGCCTTGCAGAGCGGGGGCTGAAGGGAAACGAGGACCTCTCGCCCTCGATGAAGGTGCTGGCGGGCAAGGCGGTGCAGGTCCTCCTGTACGGGATCGCCTTTGTGATCGTGATCCGCTCCATCGGGTTCGACCTGACCGGGCTTGCAGTGTTGTCCGGTGCCGTCGGCGTTGGGATCGGTTTTGGCCTGCAAAAGGTGGTCTCGAACCTTGTGTCGGGCATCATCATCCTGATGGACCGGTCCATCAAGCCGGGCGATGTGATCTCCCTTGGCGAGACCTTCGGCTGGATCAATGCGCTGGGCGCGCGCTACGTGTCGGTGGTGACGCGGGACGGCAAGGAATACCTGATCCCGAACGAGGACCTGATCACCTCGCAGGTGGTGAACTGGTCGCATTCCAACCGGTTTGTCCGGCTCGATATCAATTTCGGCACCAGCTATGACGACGACCCGCATCTGGTCCGCAAGGTGGCGATTGCGGCGACCATGACCGTCGACCGGGTGCTGGAGCGCGAGGGGATGAAGCCCGTGTGCCATATCGTCGGGTTTGGCGACAGCAGCGTGGACTATATCCTGCGCTTCTGGATCACCGACCCGACGGGGGGGCTGACGAACATCCGCGGCAATGTATTTCTGGCGCTCTGGGATGCGTTCAAGGCCGAGGGGATTTCCATTCCCTTCCCGCAGCGGGAGTTGCGCCTTTTGAATGATCGACTGGCTGTGCAGATGGCAGAGGGGCAGAGCGCGCCGGAGGACGGCGATGACCTTGGGTCACAGTCACGCGGCGGTGCGGCGCAGCTTGATTGAAAAGGGGGCGTTCTGTTGCTACATTTGAGGTATCCCCAGCGCCGGGGGTCCGTCGGCGCGCAGCAAGGAGGACAATGTCCTGGCACCCCAACCTCAGGCGGCGATTGCCGCCCCGTCCGGAGCAGCCGTGATGGCCGCTTCTGCACCGCAATTCTCCAGCGAGGACCTGCTGGAGCGCATCCTTTCTTCTCTCGATGACGACAAGGCCGAAGATGTCACGCGGATCGATCTGCGCGGCAAGACGTCCATTGGCGACTATATGGTCGTGGCCTCTGGCCGTTCGACCCGTCAGGTCGCGGCGATGTCCGAGAAACTGACCGAGAAGCTGAAGCATGAATTCGGCATTTCTTGCAAAGTCGAAGGCAAGGACGCAGGTGACTGGGTTCTGATCGATACCGGTGATGTGATCGTGCATATCTTCCGTCCCGAAGTGCGCGAGTTCTACCAGATCGAGAAGATGTGGCTGCCCGCAGGCGCAGTCGCCAGCTAAAAGACGGTTGTACCCGAGGCCCGTCGCGGGTCGGGCGTTGCCTGACCCGAAAGGCCTTTGTTATATCCCGGCATTGCAGTCTTGGTCCTGCCAAGCACGCATGCAACCGCCGGGCCTTCGCTTCTGACATCAGGAATCCTTCATGCGCGTGC
Source organism: Epibacterium sp. MM17-32 (assembly GCF_022348205.1). Taxonomy (NCBI): domain Bacteria; kingdom Pseudomonadati; phylum Pseudomonadota; class Alphaproteobacteria; order Rhodobacterales; family Roseobacteraceae; genus Epibacterium; species Epibacterium sp. MM17-32. The sequence goes on from NZ_JAKRFC010000007.1 coordinate 14,543, forward strand.
ATATCTGCGCGGTCGGGCGGTTGCGCGCCGGGCCGGAAAAGACATTGATTGATGACTACTTACAGCGGTTTGATCGCAGCGGGCGGGCACTCGGTCTTGGCCCGGCCAAGGTGATTGAGGTCGAAGACAAGAAAAACGCCGGCATGGGAGCGGAGGCGGATCTGTTGCGCAAGGCGCTGCCCAAGGGGGCCTTGATCTGCACGCTGGATGAACGTGGCAAGGTGATCTCTTCGCCGGATTTTGCGGATCGGCTTGCGGGGTGGCGCGACATGGGGCGACAGGATCTGGCGCTGATTATCGGCGGAGCAGACGGGATCGACCCCTCACTGCGGGCTGAGGCGGATTTTTCGATTTCATTTGGGAAAATGGTCTGGCCGCATATGATGGTGCGCCTGATGCTGGCAGAGCAGATCTATCGGGCCGCGACCATCCTGTCCGGAAGCCCTTATCACCGGGTCTGAGGGGCTTCAGGGCAGGTCGATCACCGTGGTGTCCTGCGCCCAGCCGTCGACACTGCACCGTGCCTGTATCTGCACTTTTCTGACGCCTTCTGGCACCTGAACGCCACCGAGCGAACGTGTGAAGGGCTGTTCATTCACATGCGGATGCGCCAACACGCGCAGACCGAGTTCGTTGCCCTCCATATCCAGAACCCGCCATCCGTCGGCATAGTGATCCCAGCCTGTGTCCGGGTGGGACAGCGTGACGGTAAAGCTCCAGCTATCGCCACGCTGCACTACGGTCGCGCTTTCGACAACGGGATCCGCCGCCAGGGCCATCTGCGGTGCGACGAGAAATAGCAGCGATAGGAGGACATGTTTCGACATGCGATCAAGCTATCCAATTCCCCCGGGGCGTGCGGTCACATTTTGGTGGGGGCGACAATTTTGGGTTCTGACTGCATCAGGATGCGGCGGGACCGCGAGATGAACTCGCGACGATACAGCACCGCAAGGGTGATCACGGTGGCGAGGATGAGCGCCTCGGCGCCCACCAGCCACGCCAGCCCGGCAAGCGAGAAATAGGTGGCCCGCAGACCGCGATTGAAACTGCGTGCCGCCGTGATGTTGATTTCAGCGGCCTGCTGCGCCCGCGGATAGGCGCGGGGATCGCTGGGCTCATTCGGGACCGCGGCCATCAGAACCGAGCAGTAGCCAAATAGCCGGTGCGACCAGACAAAGGCAAGAAACGCGTTGGTGAGCGCGGCCAACACCAACAGGATCTTGATCTCCCAGACAAAATCCGGGGTTTGCCCCAGCGCCAGATCTTGCGCCACGCCAGCGAGTTGTTCTGTGTTGCCGATCAGCGCCAGCCCGGCCCCAAGCGCCAGCATGGTGGCCGATGCAAAAAAGGCGGTGGCCTGCCGCAATGAGGAAATCACCTGCGAATCAAAGATGCGCGGAGACCGGGTCACCATCTCTTTCATCCACTCGCGCCTGAAATCCGCCATCAGAAGCGAGACCGAGGGGCGTGATTTGCTGGGGTTCTCAATGCGCCAGCCGATCCATAGCCAGCCCAGTATGTAACAGGCCAGGCTTATGAAATCCCACGTAGAAAACAGGGTCAGTCGGTCAATCCACATCATGGCCCGACCCTAGCCCAGTCAGTTCACCCTTGCCAGTAGGGATAAATTGGTAATATTATTTTACCAAAGAGGAGAGCCCGCATGGAGATGCCACCCCCCAATGCCGCCATCCTGGCCCGAAAGGCCGAGTTGCTGAAACGATTGCAGCAGGTGTTGCCCGATGATGCGCTGATCTCGGATGCGGCGGAGACGCGCGCTTATGAGTGTGATGCGCTGACGGCCTACAAATGCCCGCCGATGCTGGCTGTGTTGCCACGCTCGACCCAAGAGGTGTCGGATGTGCTGCGGATCTGTCACGACATGAATGTGCCGGTGGTACCTCGGGGGGCTGGGACGTCTCTTGCGGGTGGGGCACTGCCAACCGCCGATTGTGTGATCCTTGGTGTGGCACGCATGAACGAGGTTCTGGAAACCGATTACGCCAATCGCATCATCCGGGTGCAGACCGGACGCACGAACCTCTCGGTCTCTGGCGCGGTGGAAGAAGAGGATTTCTTTTACGCGCCCGACCCATCCTCGCAGTTGGCCTGTGCGATCGCTGGCAATATCGCCATGAACTCTGGCGGGGCGCATTGTCTCAAATACGGTGTGACCACCAACAACCTCCTTGGGGTGACGATGGTGATGATGGATGGCACTGTGGTCGAGATTGGTGGCGCGCATCTGGACGCAGCTGGGCTGGATCTGCTGGGTGTGATCTGTGGCAGCGAGGGCCAGCTGGGCGTGGTGACCGAGGCGACCTTGCGTATCCTGCGCAAACCCGAAGGCGCACGCCCCGTGCTCATCGCCTTTGACAGCAATGAGGTGGCGGGGGCCTGCGTGTCGGACATTATCAAGGCCGGCGTGTTGCCGGTTGCGATCGAGTTCATGGACCGTCCCTGTATCGAGGCCTGCGAAGCCTTTGCCAAGGCGGGGTATCCGATGTGCGAGGCGCTGCTCATCATCGAGGTCGAGGGGGCGGAGGCGGAAATCGCGCATCAGTTGGGGCTGATCGTGGAGATCGCGCAAAAGCATAACCCGGTGGAACTGCGCGAAGCGGGCGATGCGGATGAGGCCGCGCGGATCTGGCTGGGGCGAAAATCGGCCTTTGGGGCTATGGGGCAAATCAACGACTACATGTGTCTTGACGGAACCATCCCGGTGTCCGCCCTGCCGCAGGTTTTGCGCCGGATCGAGGAGATGAGTGCAGAATTTGGCCTGAAAGTCGCAAATGTCTTTCATGCGGGGGATGGCAATATGCACCCACTCATCCTGTTCGACGCCAACAAACCCGGCGATCTGGAACGTTGCGAGGCTTTTGGGGCCGAAATTCTGAAGCTGTGTGTCGAGGTGGGCGGCTGCCTGACCGGAGAGCACGGCGTGGGGATCGAGAAACGCGATCTGATGCTGCACCAGTATGAGGCTGCGGACATCGAGGCGCAGTTGCGTGTGAAGGATGTGTTCGATCCGAAGTGGCTGCTCAACCCGGCGAAGGTTTTTCCGCTGTCGAGCACAGTGAGCCGCCGCACCGTTTGTCTTGCCGCAGAGTGACACGCCATGGGGGCTTTGCCCCCAGACCCCCAAGGATATTTGGAAGAAGATGAAATGATGACACCGCAAAGTGAGGCTGAACTGGCCGATATCATTGCCGGGGCAAATAGGCCTCTTTGCATCGAGGGCGGCGGGACGCGGGGTATTGAGGTGCCCGGTGAGCGGCTGAGTACAAGCGGTCTGTCAGGCGTGACGCTCTATGAACCAGGGGCTCTGACGCTGGTGGTACAGGCGGGCACGCCGGTGGCCGAGATCGAGGCGCTGCTGGCGACGGAAAACCAGCGTCTGGCGTTCGAGCCCGTGGATTTTCGGAGCTCGCTGGGGACAGAAGGGGAGCCGACAATCGGTGGCGTTGTTGCCACCAATGCCTCCGGCCCGCGGCGCATTCAGGGGGGCGCGGCGCGGGACTTTCTGCTTGGCGTGCGGTTTGTCGATGGGCGCGGCGAGGTGCTGCGCAATGGTGGCCGGGTGATGAAAAACGTCACCGGCTATGATCTGGTCAAGCTGATGGCGGGATCACATGGCACGCTTGGGGTTTTGACGGAGGTCGCCCTCAAGGTGCTGCCACGTTCTGAGACCGAGGCCACTCTGGCGGTTGAAGAGATTGATCTTGCCGCCGGGATTGCCTGTTTGTCGGCAGCCCTAGGCTCGCCGTTTGATGTGACCGGGGCCGCATATGACCCGGATGCGCAACGGGCCTATGTGCGGCTCGAGGGGTTTGAGGCTTCTGTGGCCTATCGCGTCAAGGCATTGCGAGATCAGCTTGGGCGCTATGGCGCGGTGACAGAGGTGTCTGGCTCGGGTGAGCTGTGGCGCGGTCTCCGCGATCTGCATGATTTTGCGGGGCTGGAGGGCGATATCTGGCGGGTGTCTGTCAAACCGTCGGACGCGGTTGAGTTGATCCCGACATTGGGGGCAACGAGATGTCTCTGTGATTGGGGGGGCGGTCTGGTCTGGGCCTTGATGCCCGAAGGCGTGGACTTGCGGCAGCGCATGACGGTGCCCGGTCATGCAACATTGATCCGGTCCCGCGCGGGCACATCGGTGCCGCGCCACCATCCGGAGCCCGCACCACTGGCGGCGATCTCCGCGGGATTGCGTCGGCAATTTGATCCGCGACACATTTTGAATGCAGGATTGATGGGGTAACGATGGATGTGATCTTTATCTTTGTGGCGGGCGTTCCTGTCTTTGTGGTGCTGTCGGTGATTCCGGTGGCGCGACTGGGCCTCGCCGCCAGCTTCATCGTCGGGGCCGGGATCATTGCCTACAGCTTTGGTCTGGCGCCGATCACAGGCAGCGATCCGGCGGGGAATGCGATGTCCAATGGCTATCGGGGGATATTGCATATCTCGGCGGCCGGTGGGGCAGGGGTTGCCGCGCTCTATCATCTGACCCGCATGTATATCCCGAGCTTTCCCGAGCCCGCGCTCAATATCCTCCGGTACATTGTGTTCCTCCTGTTGAGCTTGCCCGGCGGGATGATGGGAGCTTGGATCGTGGCAGAGGCGTTGGTGTAGGACGATGCAGACCAGTTTTACCGATGAACAACTTCAGAACCCCGGAACGCAACGCGCGAATGAGATCCTTCGCACATGCGTGCATTGCGGTTTCTGCACCGCCACCTGTCCGACCTATCAGGTGCTGGGGGATGAGCTCGACAGCCCGCGCGGGCGGATCTACCTGATCAAGGACATGCTGGAAAACGAGCGCATTCCGGATGAGAAAACCGTCAAACATATCGACCGCTGCCTGTCTTGTCTGGCCTGCATGACCACTTGCCCGTCTGGTGTGCATTACATGCATCTGGTGGATCATGCGCGCGCGTATATCGACAAGCACTACAAACGGCCCTTTGGCGACCGCGCACTGCGCTGGATTCTGGCGCGTGTGTTGCCCTATCCGACCCGTTTCCGGCTGGCGCTTCTGGGGGCGAAGATTGCGCGGCCCTTCCGGGGATGGATGCCGGATGCGCGGCTGCGGGCGATGCTGGAGATGGCACCCAAAGTGATCCCTCCGGTGAGCCGAAATGACGACCCGCAAAGCTTTGCGCCGGAAGCTACGCAGGTAAAGCGCGTCGCGTTGATGACCGGGTGTGCGCAAAAGGCGCTGAACACCGATATCAATGACGCCACCATTCGCCTGCTGCGGCGTTTGGGTTGCGAGGTCGTGGTGGCCGAAGGCGCGGGCTGTTGCGGTGCGCTTACGCACCATATGGGACGCGAGGATGAGAGCCACGCGACGGCGGCAAAGAATATCCGCGCCTGGATGGCAGAGAAGAATGGCAAAGGGCTGGACGCGATTGTCATCAACACATCCGGCTGCGGCACCACCGTCAAGGACTACGGTCACATGTTTCGCAACGATGCCTTGGCGGAGGATGCGGCAACGGTCTCTGGCCTTGCGATGGATGTCTCTGAGTTGCTGATGCAGCTTGACCTGCCTGAGGGCGCGGACAAGGGACTGACCATCGCCTATCATGCCGCCTGTTCCTTGCAGCACGGACAACAGATCAAGACCCACCCAAAGACCTTGCTGAAACGTGCCGGGTTTAAAGTGGTTGAGCCAGCGGACAGCCATTTGTGTTGCGGCTCTGCCGGGACTTATAATCTGTTGCAGCCGGAAATTTCTGCGCAACTGAAAGCGCGAAAACTGCGCACGCTGGAGGCAAAGAACCCGGATATTATTGCGGCAGGCAACATTGGGTGCATGATGCAGATCGGGTCAGGAACCGACATCCCTATCGTGCATACGGTTGAGCTGTTGGACTGGGCAACCGGAGGTCCCAAACCGCCTGCGCTGGAGGCGGAGCGCAGCCGATCCGACGTTCCCATCTTGCGTTGACCCTGCGCAAACGGCATCACCAAGGGATGCGCGGAATCGCCCACGCGCGCCCAATTTTTGCCCGAAGCGTTGGCTAGGCTGCCGCATGAGGGATGTGGAGAGTGTCTGTGCTGCCGATGAAGCGTTTGATTTTGAGCGGTATTTTATGCGTCTTGTCTGCTGCCGCGATGGCGGGCACGACCCTGGGCGGGGAGAATACCCGGCTCAAGAGTCTGGAGACCACCGACGCGGGGCGCGATTGGGAGGCGGTTGGTCGTCTGGATCGTAAGGGCGAGGGGTTTTGCACAGGTGCGTTGATTGCGCCCGACATTGTTCTGACGGCCGCGCATTGCCTTTATGATCGTGACACGATGGAGCAGATCGACCCGACCTCCATCGAGTTTCTGGCGGGATGGCGCAATGGACGTGCCTCGGCCTATCGCGCGGTGAAACGTGCGGTGCTGCATCCGTCTTATGTCTACGATGGCACGCTATCGGCAAAACGGGTGCGCAACGACATTGCCTTGCTGCAATTGCAACGCCCCATTCGCAATACCACCGTCACACCGTTTGAAACGGACGCCCGCCCGCGCAAGGGGGCACGGGTCGGTGTGGTGTCCTACGCGCAGGATCGGTCCGAGGCCCCGTCGCTACAGGAAGTCTGCATGGTAATTGCCCGTCAGGATGGCGTGCTGGTGATGTCCTGCGATGTGGATTTCGGCGCGTCCGGCGCGCCGGTGTTTTCCTTTGAGGGGGAGCGTCCTCGGATTGTTTCCGTGGTATCGGCCAAGGCGCGGGTGGAGGGATCTGCGGTGTCGCTTGGCGCGTCACTTGCAGAAGAGCTGGCGCTCTTGGAAGCCCAACTGACCGGTGCCCACGTCGGCAGCCGCATGCCGCAAGGCGTGAGCCGGGTGCAGGTCGGTGAGCCGCGGCGCAATGATCTCGGCGCAAAATTCATCTCCAACTGAGCATGAACCTCTTGAAACTGCGATGACCCTTCATAAATCGGAGGGTGTTCAGGGCGCCAATGATTGGGCTCTGAGCGAAAACCGCCCGTCCCGCGTTGGGAGGGCTTCATAGCAGTTATCGCTCAAAGATGAGGGTGAACCATGCGTACGTTTGATTTTGCTCCGCTGCACCGTGCAACTGTCGGTTTCGACCAGATTGCAGACCTGATGGACCGGGTCATGAGCTCGGATATCCAGCAGCCCAGCTACCCCCCTTACAACATCGAAAAAACCTCGGACGATGCCTATCGCATTTCGATCGCCGTTGCCGGATTCTCCGAAGATGAGCTGAACGTCGAGGTGAAGGAACACGCGCTGGTCGTGTCCGCGCGCAAGGCCGAGGATGCCGGCGAACGCACCTACCTGCATCGCGGTATTGCCACCCGCGCGTTTGAGCGCCGCTTTACGCTGGCGGATCACGTGCGGGTCGAAGGAGCAAGCCACGCCGACGGTATGCTCCATATCGACTTGGTGCGCGAAGTGCCCGAAGCGCTGAAACCGCGCCGGATTGAAATCGCATCCGCCGCAGGATCGAATCCCAAGGAAATCGCGGGCTCGACCGTGAACTGATCCCTCCCCGGGGTGCATCCGCATCCTGTTTGCAGCGCCCCCGGTCTTGCGGCCGGGGGCGATTTTATTTGTGGATTTGCGCATCCCTACCAATCGGTAGGTTGCCGGCCACGCGATCACCTGTGTTAATGGCGCAATGACATTACGTGTTGCGCCATCCAATACCCGCACCCAACTCGTTGAAAGCGCGTGCCGCCTGTTTGCGGCGCATGGCTATGCCGGGGCTTCGATCTCAAGCATCGCCAGAGAGTTGGGCCTGAGCAAGCAGGCGCTGTTGCACCATTTTGGCAGCAAAGGCGCGCTCTATTCATTGGCGGTCGAGCAGGCGGCGGCAGCGGTGCTGCAATTGCTGTTTGATGCGATGGATGACGATCATTCCCCCGAAGACCAACTGGAGGCCTTCTTTGCCTCCTATCAACAGCTCTTGAGTGCAAGGCCCGCCGCCGGGCAGCTCGTGTTGCGTGAACTGCTGGATAATGCGCTGACCACACAGGTGGGGGGCGCTTTTGCCACCTTGCTGGAAAGCCTGGTCGCAACAGTGCAGGCAACCGAGCGCTGGCAGGGGGCTGGCGCTGCCGGGGCGCTGGGCGTGGTGACGCAACTCATTGGCGCAGCGTCACTCCCGCCATCTGCTGAAGCGACGCTGCACGCACGATTTGGCGGTGCAACCGTGGAGACGGCTCGATCTCAGTGCGCAGCGATTTCTGCCGAGTTGGTCTCAGGCCTGTTGCGGCGGTGAGGTCGGGCGGGCGCGGGCCTCCCGGTTCAACAGATAGACGCTGGCCACAAGGATCAGCAGGGTGCCGAGCCACATATTCCCATCGGGCAAAAAGCCAAAGACCATCGCGCCAAGACCGACGTTGAACACCAGTTTAAGGTGGTCAAAGGGCTGCAGGAACGCCGCATCCGCAAGCGTATAGGCGCGCACCAATGTATGTTGGGCCAGCGCGGTCAAAAGCCCGGCCCCGATCACCAGCCAAAGCGTGGCTTGAGGCAAGGCAAAACCGGTGCTGACCGTAAGCAACGCATTGGCGGGGCTCAGCAACAGCAGCAGGTAAATGGTGACGGTCTCGGTGTTGTCGCGGCGCGTGAGCTGTTTGGTCACTACGGAACTGGCTGCCCAGAAGGCAGCAGCAGCCACCGGGAGCAGTGCTGCCAGTTGAAACCGGTCCGACCACGGCGCAAGGATCACCATGCCGCCGATGATGCCCACGACAACCGCGCCCCAGCGATGCAAGGAGACCTCTTCGCGCAGGCACAGCCCCGCCCCGATGGTGACAAAGAAGGGCGACAACAGGATCAGCGCGATCGCCTGCCAGATCGGCACATGGGCAAGTCCCAGCGTCCAGAGCTGCACGCCAGCCACGGCCAGCGCGACACGCAGCACATGGGAGACGATCTGTCGGGTCGACAGCACAGCCGACCGGTTGCGCCAGATCCATGGAATATAAAACAAAAGCGCGATCAGATACTGCCAGAAGGTCACCGTCGGAGCAGAAGCCCCATGGAGCATGGTGGCCGATTGCAGCGCGGTGTTGACCAGCGCGAAACAGGCTCCGGCGATGACCATGAGGCCAGCCGCCTTGAGCGGGGTGGGGAGCGTTTGAGCCATCTGCGTGTCGTCCTTTCCTCGGTACGCATGTGACCCAAGGCAGACGAACAGACCCGGTACCGCCTCCGGATTGGGGGCGGTGCGGGGCTCTCCATTCTCTTCCATCCGGACTATGACCGTCGGCCCCGGAATTGCGCCGGGTCTGCTGACACCTTTGCGCAGGCAAAGGCCGCTCGTGGGCTGTGACCACCGGTAGGGACTTTCACCCTGCCCTGAGAATATCACCTCACTTTCATGAGGTGACAAAGACATAGCCAAGCTGACCGGCAAAGAAAAGCGCCCTGTGCACAACGTGAAAGAGGCCCCCGGTTGGGAGGCCTCTTTGCGTGGTCGGAATGTCGGCTGAATGGGCGAGCGGGTTACTCGACCTTGAAGGACCAGAACATGGTCTCGCCGGAGCTGTCATCGACGCCGTCGTTGTCGGTGGACACCCATGCAGTGCCATCCGCCATGATGGCCAGCCCTTCGACTTTATCGAGGACATAACCGCCGGTGGATTTCAGATCGGGCAGCAGGTCGCGGACCTCTTCCTTGGTCACGACTGGCAACTCGCCACCAAGCGGGGCCGGGGTCATTTCAGACAGGGCGATGCGGTAGATCTTCTTGGTGACCGCGCGATCATCGTGCTGGTTGTCACGCTCGATGACATAGACATGGTCGCCATGGGCCACGATCTCGGACAGGCCGACCCAGCCGGTTGCAGGCTCTGCCTTGGGATAGTGCACGGCGCCCCATTCCTTGGTCTCCAGGTTGTACGACACCAGTTTTACTAGGCTTTTGGGGTCGTCTTTCCACTCGCGCTGCACCGCCATCCACAGGGTGTCGCCGACCTTGGTGATGCCTTCAAAGCCAAAGCGCTTTTCCACCGCTTGCAGTTCCGACGGGATGGTGATCTCGCCCTTGTTGGTCTTGATCAGACCATCAGCGGTGACGTGATAGATCGCGTGCGGAATGGCACGTTCGGTGCGGCCTTCGGAGGCCACGTAGAAGCCGCCCTTGCCGTCCAGTGTGATGCCTTCGAGGTCGAGCTTTTGAGCCGCATCGCCATTGGCGCGGTGGATGCGGATCACATCGGTGATGCGCGCCGGGGTCTGCGACGGGTCGATTTTGAAGATGGAGGGCTGGAAGCCATAGAAGCTGTCGTTGACAGCCCAGATCATCCCGTCTTCATCGGCGACCATGCCGGAGATTGCACCCCAGCCGATCAGGTCATCCGCGCCCGCAGAGGTCAGATGCGGATAGACCGGCGCGCCATCCTGCTGTTCGAACAGCATCACATGCGCCCGCGCGCCGCCGTCCTCGATCAGGTCTGCCTCGTTGGCGGAGACCAGCAGGCCGCGCTCCGGAATGGTGACATAGCCCTCGGGACCGGTGCCCGACGGCAGCAGCTGGGTCAGAACCGGTTTGGCCGGGTCGGTCACATCATAGACCCCCACGACCGAGGCCCGCTCCGCCCCGACAAAGACATAGGGCGTGCCGTCGAATTCGGCGAAGGTCACGGATTCAGGTTCCACGCCTTTGGCATCGGACCGTTTGTCCGGGTAGTGGCCGATCTGGATGATGGCATGTTCAAAATCGACGCCGGAATCGTAAACCACGGTTCCGTCTTTGTTGAAGATCGTCCAACCGCGCGAGCCACCATTGTAGTCGCCTTCGTTGGCGGTGGCGAAGTGAGTGTCATCAATCCACGTCACGGCGTCAGGCTCGCGCAGGCGGCCCTGCTGGCTCTCGGTGAAGATCAGCGCGCCGCGCTCATCCGTGGCGTCGATCCCGTCGAGGTCAACGGACCCGGCGGAGAAATGGTTGACTACCTCGCCGTCCTTGGAGACGACAACCATGTGGTTGTTTTCCTGCAAGGTCACAACGGTTTCGCCAAGGCCGTTGATCGACACATACTCGGGTTCGGGGTCGGAGCCGGCGATGTCGGCCAGCCCGGTCAGGTCGACCATCTTCATGCTGGCGCAATCAAGGCCGTTCTCGGTGGTGTTGACCATGACCAGATTGCCCGCCGGCATCTGCGGGATGACGCCGTCGTTCAGGTCCTCGTCGCGCTCATTCTCGATCGCGATGGACAGGAAGGACCCGTCTTTGGCCTTGGCAACAGAGTCCGGCTGCCCGCCGAGGTCGCAGGAGGCAAGCTCTTCGCCAGTGGTCGTGTCAAAGGCCATGAACTGGCCGGAGGGCTGGGTATAGCTCTCGGAAGTATTGACGCCGACGTAGGCGATGGTGCCGATGACGGCGACCGAGGTCGGCTCACCCGGCAGTGCGATGTTGCCCTTTGGGGCCGGGTTGGCGGCGTCGGTAATGTCGATCATGCCGAGTACCCCGAGCGGGCTGTCGGTGTAGACCAGTGTCATGCCATCGGCGGTGACGTCGATGATCTCTGGCGAGCTTTCACGGGTTTGGTCTTCGCCTTCGGCCATGTTCTTGATGACGGGGAAGGACGCGATCCGGTTAAAGGATTTCTCAGCCTGCGCAAAACCAGCGGTCAGCGCGAGGGCGGAAGTCAGGCACACAAGGCGCAAGGACATCGGCAGCTCCTGTTGATTGAATATCAGTGCCTTGGCATTGCCGACGGGACGCAAAACAATTGTGACAACTTTTTGTAGATTTGGTGATGCCAGGGTAAGGCCGCATTCACCAATTCTGACTACTCTTGAGCCTACGGATCACGTTATCGTTGTGCTGATAAGGGGGTGCAGGAATGGGCATGGCCATTCTGCATGAGATTGATGCCCGACTTGTGCGGGGCAGTATCGGCAAGGTGTTTGCGCGCAAGGCCGCTCTGACGGACAGGTTTTATGACTACCTGTTCCTGGAGCTGCCCGAAACGCGTGACCTGTTCACGCAGGACTTCTCGCATCAGAAAGAGATGTTTGCCCAGGTCCTGGTCAGCGGTGTGAAAAGCCTTGGTCAAGAGGGTCAGCTGGCTGCATTGGTGGAGCGTATTCTGCTCCAGCATCAGCATCTGGGTTTGACCGCGATGCATATGTATGTGGCGCAGCGCGCGTTATTGTTGGCCTTTGATGAGGTCTTGCGGGACGATCTGACAGCGGCCGAGGCCTCCGCCTGGAATGACGCACTGCGTCGCGTGTGTCAGAGTCTGGCGGCGGGGATCGAGTCCACCGCCACCTGATCTGCCGAGGTGTTACACCGACATGCAGAGATATTTCATCTCCAGATAGTCTTCGATGCCATGGTGGCTGCCTTCCCGACCGAGGCCCGATTGCTTGACGCCGCCGAAGGGGGCCAGCTCGGTTGAAATGATGCCGGTGTTGATCCCGACGATGCCGTACTCCAGCGCTTCGGCCACTTTGTAGACCCGGCTCAGGTCCTTGGCATAGAAATACGAGGCAAGACCAAAGATGGTGTCATTGGCCATCTCGATCACCTCGTCTTCGCTCTCGAACTTGAACAATGGCGCCAGCGGCCCGAAGGTTTCATCCTGGGCAAAGGCCATATCCGGCGTTGCTCCGGTGACGATCGTGGGCTGGAAGAACGTGCCACCCAGTTCCGACGGGTTGCCGCCCAGGATCACCTCGGCGCCCTTGTCGCGTGCGTCCGCGATATGGTCCTCGACCTTCTTCACGGCGGCGTCTGAGATCAACGGACCGAAGTGGATGCCATCTTCGAGGCCATCGCCGACCTTCATGGCCTCGACTTTCTCTTTCAGCTTGGCGGCAAAGGCATCATAGATCCCTGCCTGCACGTAGATCCGGTTGGCGCAGACGCAGGTCTGGCCATTGTTGCGGAACTTGCACATGATCGCGCCGTCGACGGCGGCGTCGAGATCGGCATCGTCAAAGACGATGAAGGGGGCGTTGCCGCCAAGCTCCATGGAGCATTTCATCACTTGATCCGCGGCCTGGCGCAGCAGGATGCGACCGACGTTGGTGGACCCGGTAAAGGTGAGCTTTTTGACGATCGGGTTTTCGCAGAATTCCTTGCCGATGCCCGCAGCATCCGCGGCGGGAATGACACTGAACACGCCGGCGGGGAGGCCCGCGCGCTCTGCCAGTACAGCCAGCGCGGTCGCCGACAGCGGCGTTTCAGAGGCCGGGCGGGCGACAAAGGCGCAGCCCGCAGCCAGCGCCGGGCCGGCCTTGCGGGTAATCATCGCGTTGGGAAAGTTCCACGGCGTAATCGAGGCCGCGACGCCGATGGGCTGCTTGATGACCGTGATGCGCTTGTCACGCTGGTGGCCGGGGATGGTTTCCCCGTAGACGCGCTTGGCCTCTTCGGCAAAGAACTCGATGAAGGACGCGCCATAGGCAATCTCGCCGCGCGCTTCTGCCAGCGGCTTGCCCATTTCCGCGGTCAGGATCACAGCGAGGTCTTCCTGGTGTTCCATCATCAGGTCGAACCATTTGCGCAGCACGCCCGCGCGTTCCTTGCCGGTCCACTTCGCCCAGTCTTTTTGCGCGGTGTTGGCCGCGGCAATGGCGTCGCGCGCCTGCATCCGGCTGACGTCGGCCACATTGGCAATGACGTCACCGCGCGCCGGGTTGGTCACCTCGAAGGTGCCTTCGCCCGTCACAAAGGCCCCGCCGATATAGGCGCGCTCCTCCAGAAGGCTGGGATCCTTCAGAAGGGATTTCAGGTCGGTTGTCGCGTCTAGCATGGTGTCCTCCGCAAATTCGAGTCTCGCAAATCAAAAGCAGTTGGGCCTAATGTTGTCCAGTGACAGCGATAAGTCCAGATGCTTAACACATTAAGGGAATAAGATGGAACTTGACGACGCCTATGCCAACGGAGCCTATATCGAGGGCGCCGCAGACTATCCGCCGCGCTGGATGGCCTCGGCCGAAGATTTCCGTAACAGCCTGCATGATCGTGCCCGTCTCGACATCCCTTATGGGGCAGGAACGCGTCATCGGTATGATCTGTTCCTGCCCGAAACCGCGCCCTTGGGGGTGCTTGTCTTTGTCCATGGCGGCTACTGGCTGAACTTCGACAAATCCACGTGGTCACATCTTGCGGTGGGCGCTCTGGCCAGGGGCTGGGCCGTGGCGATGCCCTCCTATGATCTTTGCCCTGCGGTGACGATTGCGGACATCACGCAGCAGGTGGCGCAGGCGGTGCAGGCGATCGCCGGCGAAGTCGATGGCCCGATCGCGCTCGCGGGGCATTCGGCGGGGGGCCATCTGGTCGCGCGCATGCTCGACAAGGCCGTGTTGCCGGCCGAGGTGGGCAAGCGCATTCGAACCGTCGTGCCGATTTCGCCGCTGTCCGATCTGCGCCCCTTGTTGCGGACCAGCATGAATCAAAAGTTCAACATGACCGCAGAGGACGCCACGGCCGAAAGCCCCGTCGAGATGCAGAACCGCTATGATGCGGATGTGACGGTCTGGGTCGGTGGGGCCGAGCGCCCGGCCTTTCTCGATCAGGCGATCTGGCTGGTGGAGGCCTGGGACGCGGACCACGTCATCGCCTTTGAAAAGCACCATTTCAACGTGATCGAGCCGCTGGCGGACCCGGAGAGCGATCTGGTTGCGGTGCTGACGGCCTGAGCGGACCGGGCTGCGGGCACCGAAAAAAACCTTGCCGCGTGGAACATTCTCGAACAGTATCCACGCGGAACCGGCGATGGCGTCGCGCGTGGAAGCACCACGGGTTCCACATTCCCAAAACACATCCTGTACGCCGGGATCTTCTTGTCAAAAGGAGAGTCCAGCATGACTGCTCGTCCTGAAATGTATCGCTTTCACAATGGTGAGAAAGCGCCGTTGCAGTTCCCTGTGGCGGAGTATGAAACCAGAGTCGCCGAACTGCGCAGCACCATGGCAGAGCTTGGGGTCGAGGCGGCCGTCTTCACCTCGATGCACAACATCTCTTATTACTCCGGCTTTACCTACTGTGCCTTCGGGCGGCCCTATGGTCTGGTGGTGACGGCGGATCAGGCGGTGACCATCAGCGCCGGCATCGATGCGGGGCAGCCCTGGCGGCGTTCGTTCTGCGACAACATCACCTATACGGATTGGCAACGGGACAACTTCTGGCGCGCGATCCTTTCTGTGACCGGTCCCGCACGCGTGGTGGGGTGTGAGAGCGATCACCTGACGTTGTTGCAGCGGGGTAAGCTGGATCATTTCCTCGCGCCGACGCAGGTGGTGGACCTCTATGAGGCGACCATGATGCAGCGCATGCACAAATCCCCGGCGGAGTTGGAGATGATCCGTGCCGGTGCTGCGGTGGCGGATGTGGGCGGCTACGCCATTCGGGATGCGGTCCGGGTCGGCGCGCGCGAGATCGACGTTGCGATGGCCGGGCGTGACGCGATGGAGCTGGAAATCGCCCGGCGCTTCCCGGATGCCGAGTACCGCGACACCTGGGTCTGGTTCCAGTCCGGGATCAACACCGATGGCGCGCATAATCCCGTCACCGCACGGCAGCTTCAGCACGGCGATATCCTGTCGCTCAATACCTTTCCGATGATCTCCGGCTACTACACGGCGCTGGAGCGCACGATGTTTGTCCGGGAAGTTGACGCGGACAGTCTGCGGATCTGGGAGGCCAACGTTGCCGCTCATGAATATGGAATGTCACTGCTGGAACCGGGCGCCAGCTGCGCCGAGATCACCCAGAAGATCAATCGCTTCTTCGAGGAGCGCGACCTGCTGCAATATCGGACCTTTGGGTACGGGCATTCCTTTGGGGTGCTGTCGCATTACTATGGTCGTGAAGCCGGGTTGGAGCTGCGCGAGGACATCGACACGGTGCTGGAGCCCGGCATGGTGATCTCGATGGAGCCGATGCTGACCCTCGCAGAGGGGCAGCCCGGTGCCGGTGGATACCGCGAGCACGACATCCTCATCATCACCGATGAAGGCAATGAGAACATCACCCAATACCCCTATGGGCCTGAGTTCAATGTCGTTGGGTGACACGGCATTCCTCTGAAAGACCTTGACCGGCACGCGCGAGACCTGCATCCAGCGTGTGCCGGTGCTGACCTGGACCAAGCCTGCCAGTCACTCCGGCTATATGTGGCCCATGACATTGTTTCGCGGCGCAATTCGCCCGACAATGCGCAGAGCGGTTCGGATTGCGAGAGGGGCGATATGGCCTATGTGAAGTGGATATTCATTCTGACCTTCTGGCTCCTGCTCGGAGGCTTCCTGCACTATACGTTGCCGCAATACGACGTGGTGCGCATCGTCAACACCTATGAGGAGCGTCGTGAGCTTGGCGACTGGACCCGTGTCTTCTGGTCCAAGCCCGACACCCAAAGCGCGACGCTGGACAATCGCGATGTCCAGTTCATCCAGGCCGTGCGTCCGAATGGCAAAGCGATCGTCTATCGCAACGAGGATACCGGCTGGAGCTGGCCGCCGTATTTCAAGTTCGACACTGCGAACCTCTATACCGAAGCCAACGACTCGGTCTCGACCAAGGACAATCCCGAATGGGTGCGTATCCTGCACTATGGCTGGCGCAACGAATTCCTCTCGGCGTTTCCGAACGCGGTTTCGATCTCGGCCGCTGCCGGGCCGGATGACAAGCCGGTGAACTGGATTTCTATTTCCATCCTGGTGCTGCTCGCCGCTGTCTTCTGGGCAATTTTCGTGCGGTTGCGTCGGTTCAAGCGCCGTCGCCTGGACCCGTTGTTCGATGACGTCGAAGACGGCTTCTACGCCGCGGGTGACGCCATTGATGACCGTACAAGAGGCCTGCGCCGCTGGTTCCGCCGCAAGCCCTGAGGGGCGGCCCGGCTGCAGCGCGTTTGTCGGTTTGATTTGAAAGTCCTATTTGGTTTTATTGCCGAATTTACGGCTCGCCCCCGGGCGCGCATAAGTCGATGGTAACGACGGACTGCTACTCCCTGCTGATGTGACTTAGACCTCATCACGGAGAGATATCATGAAAACGCTGCTCGCGACGCTCGGCCTTGCGACCCTGTCCTGGGCTCCCATGGCGCATTCCGCAGAGACCCTGGTCGTCGGTGTGGAAAACATCGAATACCTCCCGCATTATCACTGGGATGGGGACAACTATTCCGGGTTTGGGGCCGATGTGCTCAACCGGTTTGCCGAGGACGAAGGCTATACGCTGACCTTTCGGGCGCTGCCGATCTCTAGGCTCATGCAGGCGCTGGTGAACGGCGACGTGGACCTGAAATATCCGGACAATTCCTTTTGGTCTGCCGACCTCAAGGAGGGCAAGAGCGTGACCTATTCCGAGCCTGTGGTTGAGGCGATCGACGGTGTGATGGTGCTGCCCGAAAATCTGGGTCAGCCGGTGGACACAATCAAGCGTCTGGGCACGGTGTTGGGTTTCACCGCGTTTGCCTGGATGGACCGGATCGAAAGCGGCGCGGTTGCATTGACCGAGAATTCCAACTTCTCGGGCATGGTCCGTCAGGCGCTGGCCGGTCGTATCGACGGGGCATATGCCAACCAGGATGTTGTGCGCCGCGTTCTGACAGATCTGGGCAAGGATGCGGACGCCCTGGTTTTTGACGAAGGCTTGCCACATTCCGTGTCCAACTATCACGTTTCGTCCGCTACGCATCCGGATGTGGTGGAAAAATTCGATGCTTGGATGGCAGCAAATCCGGATGTGATCGCCGCGTTGAAGGCCAAACACGGGCTCTGATCCGGGCTTGGCGCCCACATGGTCGCGGTGGCGTCTGATTTGAGGCCAGCGCCGGGCTTTGCGCAAATGGCCGGAGCGACCAGTCGGCGAATAAATCAGTCGGCGAACAGATAGGGTGCGCGCGCCACTTCCAGGGCCGTGTCCTGCGTCACGTCGAGGAACTGGGCAATGGCGCGGGCATTGTCCAGTTCCGTGGCGCGCTCCTGCACCGCCCAGTGGCGTTCAAACCCAGCGTCGCGGATCTGGTCGACCTCGCTGGCGATGTCGTTGCGGATCGTGGGCAGCAGACGTTCCAGGGTTGCGTGCGGGGTATGCTCGCCTGCCAGTCCGACCCGATGCGCATGGCCGATCAGGTATTCATCTGAAAACTCGCAATCAATCCGCAACAGGCGGGTATGCGACCGATCGGAAAAGAAGTCGTGCATCAGGTCGAGTGCTGATGGATCGAGGCAGATCATCAGCCGGTCGGTTTCGTAATAGTCGAACAGCATCCGCATCAACGCCCGCCGATGGCGTGTGCGTTTTTCGAGGGTGCGTTGAATGCCGCCAAGATCCGGCAGTGGCGTACCTTCTTCATTGAACAGGTATTCGATCACAGGCGTGTTGGTCAGCGCACGCATCTGGTCCAGCATCCGCTTGGCGACGTGCCACTTCTTGCAGGTCAGAATCAGCAATTCCCGTTCCCGTCCGAGGCTGCTTTCGGTTTCCCAGAACCGGGGCGCAAACCGCTGCCCGGTGCGACCGCGTTCCGTCAGGAAGGTGTAGAGATTGCGCCCCTCGTTGGAGATCTGAAACTCCACGTCATGCGCGGCATAAAGCCGGCCCAGGCGGGTCTTGAGCTCCCGCGCATCGGGGCTGATCTTGCGGGCGAACAGGAAATCCTGGCTCAGCAGCAGATCATAGTGATCGTTGTAGAACGTCACGGGCATGCCGTAGTCGCTGAACAGCAGAAAGGTCAAAGTCCGGCATTCGATTTCCTCTTCCGGGATCAAGTGCCGCACGAGGGTCTGAAAAAACGTCTCATCCGGGATCCAGGTCGATGCGAAAAAACGCATTACGTCGCGCCGTTGGCGGGACATGGTCAGGATCGCCTCGACCGTGCGCCGGCGCAGACACCACCACTGGCTGCCGATCTGGACCTGGATGTCGGCGGGAATGGCTCGTGTCAGACCCAGAGATTTCTGGACCTGATAAGAGCCGTAGAACAGTCGCTTCTGCGTGCGTTCATTGAAGTAGTGCCGGTAGATCAGCCGGTCGTCCTTCATGCCGGTCTTGATCCAGTTGCTGTCGAAGAAATCGAAGCTTTCGATATAGTCCTTGTCCTGCCGGTCGAGGAAGGCATGGGCATATTCGGCGGTTTTGATCGCCATGCAATCGCCGGACAACATGTAGAAATGGGTGGCGCGGCGAAACTCCGCGACGGCGGTCTGAAGCGTGTTCAGGGTTGCACGGACCAAAGACCACTCGCCCCAACCGCATTTCACCCGCCGCTTGGCGAAGGTCACATTGGGATTGTCGTCCAGCGCGTCACGCAGGGCGCGATAGTCCCGTGCCTTTGCCCGCGCATCAAAGTGGATCGCCATGCAGTCTCCGGTCGCGGTGAGCCGCTCGGCCTGCTGAATGATAGCCTCCGGATCCTTGTGGCAGAGCAGAATATAGGCGATTTTTGCCATGTCCGGGACGCAATACCCTGTTTTGTCGGATTGTTTCCTTGATAAAGAGGAACAAGGGCTGAATAAACCAGATTGTTTTGCAAATGCGATCACCTGGGGCATTCTTGCCGGAAGAGTGACGCGGGGAGCGACTGAAAGATGGGATTTCCAGGCACCTGGATGACAGAAAGCGAAAGCGTGGTGTACCGCGTGGTGCCGAAATGTGCGTGTTCCACGATCGGTCAGATCATGTTCTACTCCGATCACGGTCGGTTCTTTGACGGGGACATCCATGACGCGACCGCCGGGCTGCACAAATGGGCGCAGGACGCCAGCAAGCCGCGGATCGAGACGAATGTGAAGGGGCACGCAACTTATGCCTTCACCTGCGTGCGCAATCCCTACACCCGCATACTGAGTTCTTTCTTCGACAAGATCTGTGGCATCCAGCGCAATGGCAAACGCTATCGGGGAAATCTGGTGCCGAAACTGATGTTCGAATACGGCATCGAGGTCGGTGGCGAGGACGGCAAAGAGGAGTTCGACCAGATCAAGAGCTTTCGGCGCTTTCTGCTGTTTGCGCGCGATACCATCCGCTGGCGCCGTCCGATGGATCCGGACATCCACTGGTCAGCGGCGTCGGGTCATGTGTCCACCTTCATCGTGAATGGCGGGCGCTACGACAAGGTGATCTGGACTGAGAGGTTCAACGACGGCATGCAGGATGTGCTCGACGCGGTGGAGACACCGCATGCGGTGGATCTGGCGTCGATCCCGCGCTTCAACGAGAGTGAAGGTCACGGCCCCAAGCGCGCTCATCCGGTCGAGGAGTACTTCGACGACCTGTCGATGCATCTGGTTTACGAGATCTACAAGCGCGACTTTGAGGTTTTCAAATATGATTTTGAGAACCCGGCCAATAAAATGCCCATCGGTGAGATCGACCTTGATGAGCTGCACGCCAAACTGGGCGATTGATTAAAGCCTCAGAGGCGGGTGTTCTCCCGCCTGTCCTGCGATCATTGAAATGATCTGGTCCCGTTGGGCCCAGCGCCGGGCTGACGCCCGGCGTGCGCTTTGTAGCAACGCGACGCTTTCGCAGATCAAGCGGGGTGCTGATCTCGCACGGGCAGCGCAGGGGCGGCAGTCCAATCAAAAAGGCCCCTACACGCAGATCGCGAGGGGCCTTTGGTGTCGTATCAAAGGGGCGCCTTACTCGTCTTCGGGCACTTGGCGTACCGCACCTTTGGCGGCTGAGGTGGCAAGCATCGCATAGGCTTTGAGCGCGGTGGAAACCTTGCGCTTGCGCTTTGCTGCGGGCTTCCAGCCTTTTTCATCCTGCGCGGCACGACGCGCGGCCAGAGTGGCCTCATCCACCGCCAGATGGATCGAACGGTTGGGGATGTCGATTTCAATGGTGTCGCCATGCTCGACCAGACCGATGGTGCCCCCTTCGGCAGCTTCTGGCGAGACATGTCCGATCGAGAGGCCGGAGGTGCCGCCTGAGAAACGCCCGTCCGTCAGCAACGCGCATTCTTTGCCGAGCCCTTTGGATTTCAGGTAGGAGGTCGGGTAGAGCATTTCCTGCATGCCCGGTCCGCCGCGCGGCCCCTCGTAGCGGATCACCACCACGTCGCCGGCGCTGACCTTGCCGGTCAGAATGTCATTGACCGCCTGATCCTGACTTTCGCAAACATAGGCGGTGCCGGTGAATTTCAGGATTGAGGCATCCACACCGGCGGTTTTCACGATGCAGCCATCCAGCGCGATGTTGCCGAACAGCACGGCAAGACCACCGTCCTGACTGAAGGCATGTTCTTTGGCGCGGATGACGCCGCCCTTACGGTCGGTGTCGAGATCCTTGAACCGGTTGGCCTGACTGAAGGCTTGCGTGGTGCGTACACCACCGGGAGCGGCCTTGAACAGCTCTTCTGCCTCGGCGTTGTTGGCGACGGCAATGTCCCATTTGGCGATGGCGCTGCCCATGGTGGGGCTGTGCACGGTCGAGACGTCGTTGTGCAGCAAATCGGCGCGGCTCAATTCGCCAAGGATCGAGAAGATCCCACCGGCGCGGTGAACGTCCTCCATATGGACGTTTTCAGTATTGGGCGCGACCTTGCACAGGCACGGCACCTTGCGGCTGAGGCGGTCGATGTCCTGCATTGTGAAGTCCACCTTGCCCTCGTGGGCAATCGCGAGGAGATGCAGCACCGTATTGGTGGAACCACCCATGGCGATATCGAGGCTCATGGCGTTCTCGAAGGCCTCAAAGGTCGCGATCTCGCGTGGCAGCAAGCCCTTTTCGTCCTGCTCATAGTGGCGTTTGGTGATCTCGACGATCTTGCGCCCGGCCTCAAGGAACAAATGCTTGCGGTCCGCGTGGGTTGCCAGTGTGGAGCCATTGCCCGGCAGCGCCAGACCCAGAGCCTCAGCCAGACAGTTCATCGAGTTCGCGGTGAACATGCCCGAGCAGGAGCCGCAGGTGGGGCAGGCGTTTTCCTCGATATGCAGCACCTCTTCGTCGGTGAGCTTGTCGCTGGCGGCGGCCACCATCGCATCGACGAGGTCGACCTTTTTCGCATCAAGGGATTCGATGTCGATCTTGCCTGCTTCCATCGGGCCACCGGAGACGAAGATCACCGGAATGTTGAGGCGCATGGCCGCCATCATCATGCCCGGCGTGATCTTGTCGCAGTTGGAGATGCAGACCATGGCGTCGGCGCAATGGGCGTTGACCATATACTCCACGCTGTCGGCAATCACCTCGCGGGAGGGCAAGGAGTAGAGCATCCCATCGTGGCCCATGGCGATGCCGTCATCGACCGCGATGGTGTTGAATTCCTTGGCCACACCACCTGCGGATTCGACTTCACGTGCCACCATCTGGCCGAGGTCCTTGAGGTGCACGTGGCCGGGCACGAACTGGGTGAAGGAGTTCACGATCGCGATGATCGGCTTGCCAAAGTCGCTTTCGGTCATGCCGGTGGCGCGCCAGAGGCCGCGTGCGCCCGCCATATTGCGACCGTGAGTGGAGGTTCTTGATCGGTACATCGGCATAATGCTGGTTCCCTATATTTTTGCCCACAGGGACACTATTCGCGCAGTAAAGGCAACATGTCGGGGCGGGTTGAGGTCACGAAATTGCTCTTGAGGCTGGGATTTCGTGGATTTGCGAAAGATGGTCAGGGTGCGGGGCGGGCGTGTGCGGGTTGAGGTTTGGATGGATTGAACAGGTGATTCACCGCAAGCCCCATCAACAAGGCCCAGAACGGAGCACCAATTCCAAAGAAACTGACACCCGAGACGGTCATCATGAAGGTGATCAGAGCCGCCTCGCGCCCCCGGCCGTCTGACAGCGCAGCGGAGAGGCTGTTGCCGATGGTGGACAAGAGCGCAAGCCCCGCCACCGTGGCGATCAACGCTTTGGGCGCAATCAGGAACAGGCTGATGACCGTCGCGCCGCCGAGACCCACGAGGCAGTATAGCACACCTGCAACCACGCTGGAGAGATAGCGGCTCTTGGGGTCGTCATCCGCCTCCGGTCCGGCGCAGATCGCAGCGGTGATGGCGGCGAGGTTGAACGCAAAGCCGCCAAAGGGTGCAAGGAGCAGCGAGGCCAGTCCGGTGACGGTCAGACTGGCGGACACCGGCGGCGTGTAGCCTGCGCCGCGCAAGGTCACTACGCCGGGCATGTTCTGCGAGCACATGGTGACAATATAGAGAGGCAGCCCAACGCCGATAAGAACAGGGAGCGAGAACGCTGGTGCGACGAATTCCGGCATGCTGATGCTGAGATCAAGGGCCTCCAGATCGCCAAACGACCCCGAGAAACCGGCCCAGAGGCAGCCAGCCACCAGCACGGCGGGAATGGTGTAGCGGGGAAACATGACCCGGCCAGCGAGGAAGGTGATCCCCATGATGCCCACCAGTGCCGCATCATCGCCAAGCGCAGCAAAGGCCGAAAGCCCAAATTGGAACAGGATCCCGGCCAGAAGGGCATTGGCCAGCGCATCCGGGATCAGCCGAGCCAAACGCTCGAACCAACCGGTGAGGCCAGTGAGTGTCAGCAACGCGCCGCAAAACAGAAACGCTCCCACCGCTTCGGAGATCGGAACGCCGTTTAAGCCAGTGGCCAAGAGGGCGGCACCGGGTGTCGACCAGGCGGTGAGGATCGGCATCCGAAACCACAGCGACAGGATCAGGCTGGTCAGCCCCATCCCGAGCCCCAGAACCACCAGCCAGCTATTGGCCTGTGCCTGTGTCGCGCCCACCGCCTCGATGGCCTGAAAGATGATTGCGACGGAACTCGTATAGCCCACCAGCACCACGATCGCCCCCGCAGCGAGATGGGAGAGTTTCAATCTGCTCAGCATGCGGGTTTTCCTCGGGCGGTGGCTGGGGTAGGTATTGTGCGTTATAGCGCACAATACAATCCGTGCGCTATAACGCACAAGTCTTTTTTGGAGTGGCTTTCGAGCGGTGGAATATTGGCCACTCGAACCAGAGGGAGTGGCATGAGCGACGAAAGCATCACGTTGAACTTGCGGGATATTCGCGCATCCGCGGGGTTGAGCCTGTCACGTGCCGCCGAGATCACCGGCGTCAGCAAGGCCATGTTGGGGCAGATCGAGCGTGGCGAATCGAGCCCGACGATCGCCACGCTTTGGAAAATCGCCAAAGGATTTCACCTGCCACTGACGGCCCTGATCGAAGAGAGTACGCGCCCCTCGGGAATGAGCGGCGAGGTCTATCGCACGGTTCAGTTTCCCGGCAGTATCGCGGTCAAGATTGTCTTTCCCTTTGATCCACAGTTAGGGGCGGAGACGTTTCATGTCAGCCTGAAACCCGGCCAAAGCCATGACTCGCAGCCCCACGACAGCGGCGTCACCGAAGAGGTTTTTGTGCTGGAGGGCAGGATGGAGGTGCTGCGGGGCGGCGATTGGGTCGCGTTGGAGCCGGGGCAGGGGCTGAGGTTTGCCGCTGACCAACCGCATGGGTACCGCAGCCTTGAGACCGGTGCGGCCTTCCTGAACATGCATCACTACCGGAACGCGGGTCTGTTCCGCGCGGCAGATTGACGCCGCGGGCTTGTTCTTTGCCTGCTCCAGCGCGTACCACTGTTGATAAGGTCATTCATTTTCGGGATTTTTTTATGGATCGGGACACCCTGCGTGGCAGCCTTTTGATGGCGCTGGCGATGGCGGCTTTTGCAGTCGAGGATATGATCATCAAATCGGTAGCAGGCGCGATGCCCACGGGGCAGGTGCTGATTGTCTTTGGTCTCGGCGGCATGGCGATCTTTGCCGTCGTGGCGCGTGCGCAGGGGGCTTCCTTGTGGCACCCGGGCTTTTGCTCGCGCCCGCTGTTGTGGCGCTGTGTGGCCGAGGTTTCGGGACGGCTGTTTTTTACGCTGGCGATCGTGCTCGCACCGTTGTCGTTGGCCTCGGCCATTTTGCAGGCCACGCCACTTGTGGTCACCGCCGGCGCGGTTGTCTTTTTTGGCGAGACGGTGGGCTGGCGGCGCTGGCTTGCGATCTGTCTTGGGTTTGTCGGTGTGTTGATGATTCTGCGTCCGGGAATGAGCGGCTTTGAAGCGACGTCGCTGTTGGCGGTCGCGGGGATGCTTGGGTTTGCGGGCCGTGATCTGGCGACACGCGCAGCACCCAAGACCATGAGCAATGCACAGCTGGGTATTTTTGGCTTTGCAATGCTGGTGATTGCCGGGGCGATCCTGTTGATCTGGACCGGTGGCGCGGTCTGGCCCACCGTGGGGCAGAGCGGCGCGCTTGCCGCGGCGGTGAGTGTGGGCGTGTTGGCCTATATGGCGCTCACTGGCGCGATGCGGACGGGGGAAATTTCCGTGGTAGCGCCGTTTCGCTACACACGTCTGGTGTTTGCCATGGCGCTGGGCGTCATGGTCTTTGGCGAGCGTCCGGATCTGATGACGATCCTTGGCTCTGTCGTCGTTGTGGCGAGTGGTGTTTTCACGTTGCTGAGAAGTCATAAGCAACCGTGACCGCGGGCTCAGGCCGCTCTTTGCGGCACCGCGGGCCTGCTTTGTGCCTCAGTTGATCTTGCGTGTGACGACAGGGCGACTTACATCTGCGCCCCATGGCGAAGCAAAAGACAGACCCGAACTACAAAGTCATAGCGGAAAACCGTCGCGCGCGGTTCGACTATGCCATCGAGCAGGATCTCGAATGCGGCATCGTGCTCGAAGGGTCCGAGGTCAAATCCCTGCGTGCAGGTGGCTCCAATATCGCGGAGTCCTATGCTGCGGTAGAGGAGGGAGAGCTGTGGCTGGTGAACTCCTACATTGCACCCTATGAGCAGGCGAAAGTCTTCAAGCATGACGAGCGCCGCCGCCGCAAGCTGTTGGTATCGCGCAAGGAAATGGCGAACCTTTGGAATGCGACGCAGCGCAAAGGCATGACGCTCGTGCCTCTGGTGCTGTATTTCAACCATCGCGGCATGGCGAAGATCAAGATCGGCATCGCCAAAGGGAAGAAGAACCACGACAAACGCGAGGCGCAAGCGAAGCGAGACTGGTCCCGGCAAAAACAACGCCTGCTTAAAGACCACGGCTGATACACCCGGCGCTACCGGTGCCGGGACGCCGATGCAGAAGAGCCCCGAAAGATCTCTCTGCCGGGGCTCCGCCATTTGAATTCTGATGGGGTCAGCTCAGTTTCTTCAGGTCCGCGATCATCTTGTCGATGTCGCCGCCGTTACGGTCGATCATCGCGCCGATCTCGGTGCGTTCCGTCAGCAGGAGGTTCACACCCTCGATGAACATGTTGAAGAACAGATCCTTGCCGGAGCGGTCGGAGACGTGGAACGTGACCTCGAACGGGGACTGACCGCGCAGGTACGCCACGCAGGAAACCTCGTACCACCTCTTGACCTTCTTGACGCCGGAAACTTCCAGCCGGCCGCCGATGAATTCCCGAAAGCGGCTGCCGTATTTGCGGGCGATATAGCCTTGGAACGCGTTGGAAAACGCCCGTTTCTGCGTATTGGTGGCGCGCCGGGCGTCGACACCCATCGCGTAGGCGGCGATATAGGAGGTGTCGCTGTAGCGCTGGAAAATACGCTCGAAATCGCCGTACATCGCCCGCTCCGACTTGCCGGAGGCGATCACGTTGTTGATGTCGGCCACCAGGCTGTTGATGAGGGCCGAGGCGGAGTTTTCGTTCAGGGCAAGAACGGGCTGCGGCGCAGCAAAGGCAGCACCCGCAGCGCCGAGAGCTGCTAGGAAGTGGCGGCGAAGCATGGTTAGAACCCTCCGGTGTCTAGTTCGAACGGATCGATTTCCGAGTTGACGTCCTCTTGGCCGAGCTCGAAGCGGCGATTCTGCAGGTAGATCTGGCGGCTCTGCGCGTAGCTGTCCGCACTGTCATAAAGAATCGAGTCGATCGTGTCCGAATATGTACCGCGATTGCCAAGCTGGTCCACGATCTCTGCCGGGACCTGGAGGTCCTCGGCGGGATTGTTCTCAAGCTGGCTGAGCGGATTGGTGAAGAAATCGACGACAATGCCAACGGCGTCGCGCGTGGTTGACGGCCCATAGGCCGGCAGTTCCACATACGCGCCTTCGCCTGCGCCCCAGACATGCAGGGTCTCGCCGAAATCCGTGCGCGCTTCGGGAATCTTGAAGTCGGAGGCCGGGTCGCCGAGCCCGCCGATGCCAAAGACGGTATTCACGGCAAAACGCCCCAGGGCCTGGCCGGCGCCTTTCAGGTTGCCTTGCAGCAGGAAATTGACCGCATCGCCGGGTTTGGACAGGTTCTCGGCAAAATTGCCAAAGGCGGTGACCATATCCGGCGGTACCACCGCCACATACCCCTTGGACGCCGGGCGGAACGCATAGCGGTCCAGGCCCTTGTTGAACTGGTGGATCGATCTGTTGGTGTTTTCATACGGATCGAATATCTCTCCCGCAGCCTTGGCTGCCGGATCCTGTGTGGCACAGGCGGAGGTCAGAACCGCCGCGGACAGGGCCAGCGCGGTCAAGGGTTTTTTCAACAGTGCAATCATGCCTACCAATTTCCAGTTGCGACCGGCGCCGGGCCACATGAGTCCTAGAGGTCAATTAGCGATCCCTGAGCCTGATCCCAGACCAAACCTCAGCAAAGCTTCTATATGTGACAGATTTGGAACAGATACCAGTCACTCTTTGAAAACGAAACCGAGACTCTATAACGGGTATGAACGCGCGCTCTACTGGGACGATATGAACAATACACTTACAAACGCGGGGCGAGAGGAACTTCTGGCCGCACGCCGCCAGAGCCGGGGCCTGTTTTGGGCGGTCGCCGGTCTGAGTGCATTTGTGAACCTGCTGATGCTGACCGGACCGCTCTATATGATGCAGGTCTACGACCGCGTGCTGGGCAGCCGGTCCGAGGCGACGCTGGTGGCCTTGTCATTGCTGGTGGTGTTTCTCTACGGGATGATGGGGCTGCTGGATGCGGTGCGCGGGCGCGTGATGCGCCGGGTGGCGGCGCGGTTTCAGGCGGCACTTGATCGCCGGGTGTTTGATGCCATGATCCGGCGCTCGGCGGTTGCCACCGATCCGGAGGCGCAGACCGGGCTGAGCGATCTTGAAAGCATTCAGAAACTGATCGCCTCGCCGGTTCTGATGGCGGCATTTGATCTGCCGTGGACCCCGATCTTTCTGGCCGGCATTGCGCTGTTTCACCCCTGGCTTGGGTTGCTGGCACTGGGCGGAGGCGGCGTGCTCATTGCGATCGCTGTCCTGAATCAGTTTCTGAGCACCGCACCGGGGCGGGCTGCAATGACCAGTGGCCATCGGGCGATGCTGCAATCCGAAGAAATTCGCAACGAGGCCGAGATGATACAGGCCATGGGCATGCGAGAGGCGGCGTTTCGACGTTGGCAAACGGCCCGAGGGAAGGCGCTGGCGGACAGTGTCACCGCGTCGGATGTAACCGGTGGCTTTGGCACGCTGACAAAGACGCTGCGGTTGTTCCTGCAATCCGCCATGCTGGGGTTGGGGGCCTATCTGACCCTTCAGGGTGAGGTCAGCCCGGGGGCGATGATCGCAGGGTCCATTCTTCTGGGGCGCGCCCTGTCGCCGATCGAGCTTGGCCTGGGGCAATGGCCGTTGGTCCAGCGCGCGCGCAAAGGGTGGCAGAACCTCGAAACCCTGCTGGGCAAAACGCCCCCCGAGCCTGCACGCACCGCATTGCCGCAGCCTCGTGCTCTGCTGGATGTGGAAGCGATCGCCGCGACCGCACCGGGAGAGACCCGGCCCCTGCTGCGCAATGTGACCTTTCGGGTGGAGCCCGGCGAGGCGATCGGCGTCATCGGCCCGTCCGGGTCCGGCAAGTCCACTTTGGCCCGTGTGTTGACGGGAGCCTGGCGGGCGGCAGCGGGGACGGTGCGGCTCGATGGGGCGGCGTTGTCCCAATATGATCCGGCGGTGCTGGGGGCGCACATCGGCTATCTGCCGCAGCGCGTGCAGCTATTTGACGGCACGATCGCCCAGAATATTGCGCGGTTGGCGTCTGAACCGGATGCA
Organism: Epibacterium sp. MM17-32; assembly: GCF_022348205.1. Classification (NCBI taxonomy): domain Bacteria; kingdom Pseudomonadati; phylum Pseudomonadota; class Alphaproteobacteria; order Rhodobacterales; family Roseobacteraceae; genus Epibacterium; species Epibacterium sp. MM17-32. The sequence continues at coordinate 43,461 of NZ_JAKRFC010000007.1, forward strand.
GAGGCCGTGGTGGCCGCCGCAAAGGCGGCTGCGGCGCATGATATGATCGTAAAACTGCCCGAAGGCTATGACACGCCGGTCCGTGCCGGCGGTGGGCGTCTGTCCGGTGGCCAGATGCAGCGTATCGGCCTGGCGCGTGCGCTTTACGGGAGCCCGGTGATCGTCATCCTTGATGAGCCCAATTCCAACCTCGACAATGACGGGTCCATCGCGTTGAACAACGCCATCAAAAATCTGAAATCGCAGGGCAAATCGGTTCTCATCATGGCGCATCGGCCGGCCGCGATCCAGGAATGCGACAAACTCCTGGTCATCGAGCAGGGGCAGATGTCGGCCTTTGGGCCCAAGGAGGAAGTCCTGCGCAAGATGGTCTCCAACCACCGAGACATTCAACAGGCACGCCCACCGCGCGGCAGCGCAGCCGGCAAGGGGGGAGCGCAATGAGTGGGCGCGAGGCACATGACTGGTCCGTGCGCGGGTCGTTGATCGCCGGTGTGATTGGGGTTCTTGTCCTGTTGGGGGGCTTCGGGTCTTGGGCGGTGTTTTCCAACATCGCGGGGGCCGTCGTTGCCTCCGGACAGATCGAGGTCGACCGCAATCGGCAGGTTGTCCAGCATATTGACGGGGGCGTGGTGGCCGACATTCTGGTGGACGAAGGCGATCTGGTCACCGAAGGGCAGACCCTGTTGCGACTGGACGCCGCGGATCTGCGCTCGCAACTCACGATCACCGAAGGCCAGCTGTTCGAGATGATGGCCCGGCGCGCACGTCTGGAAGCGGAGCGGGACGAGGCAGAAGAGATCTCCTTTGATGAGGAGCTGCTGGCATTGGCCAGGGAGCGCCCCGAGGTGGCTGAGCTGGTCGCAGGTCAGGACCGGCTGTTCAGGGCCCGGCGCGAGTCCGTGCGCCGTGAGGTGGAGCAGCTGGAAAAGCGTGCCGCCCAGACCGAGGATCAGATCACAGGGGTGCTGGCCCAGCAGGCGGCCACGCGTGAGCAGCTTGTCCTGATCGAGGAAGAGTTGGGCAACCAGCAGTCGCTGTTGGATCGCGGGCTTGCGCAGGCATCTGTTGTGCTGAACCTGCGGCGCAATCAGGCCAACCTCCAGGGCACGCTGGGCGAATTGATCGCTTCCGAAGCCCAGGCCCGGGGCCGGATCACCGAACTGGAAATCGAAACCCTGAAGCTGCGCACGCAGCGTCGGGAGCAGGCGATCAGCCGTCTGCGTGACCTGCGGTATCAGGAACTGGAACTGATCGAGACGCGACGGTCGTTGATTGACCGGCTCGGACGACTGGACATCACGGCGCCCGTCTCCGGCGTTGTCTATGGGATGAGCGTGCGTACCCCCCGCTCGGTGATCCGACCGGCGGATCCGGTGCTCTACCTGGTACCACAGGATCGCCCGCTGGTGATTGCGGCACGGGTTGCGCCCACCGACATCGACCAGATCCATGTCGGGCAGGCGGTGTCGATTCGACTGCCCGCCCTGGATCAACGCCAGACGCCAGAGCTCTTTGGGACCGTAACGCTGTTCTCGGCCGATGCGTTTCAGGATGACACCACCGGGATGTCCTACTACCGCGCCGAGATCGAGCTGGACGACGGCGAGATGGATCGTTTGCCAGACGGCACGGTCCTCATCCCCGGCATGCCGGTTGAGAGCTTTATTCGCACGGCGGATCGCTCGCCATTGGCCTATCTGGTGAAGCCCCTCGCAGACTATTTTGTGAAGGCCTTCCGCGAGAGTTGAGCGGTTCGCGGAAAGCTGAATGAAGGGGTCGCATTTGTCCCTTTCCCGGTGCTGCCTTCCGCTGTAGCGTCCGCGCCAATGACTGCTGAATTCTGATAAAGGAGCCCGCCCCATGAGCGTTGACGCCAAAATCCAATCTCTTGGTCTGACCCTGCCCGATGCCCCGGCGCCGGCGGCCAACTATGTGCCCTTCGTGGTGTCCGGCAACATGGTCTATGTTTCCGGCCAGATCTCTGCCGACGAAAATGGGCTGATCACCGGTACCCTCGGGGATGACCTCGATGTTGCCGCAGGGCAGGCGGCTGCCAAGCGCTGCGCGCTGTCGCTGCTGGCGCAGGTCAAAGCGGCGTGTGGTGGCGATCTGGGAAAGCTGAAACGTGTGGTCAAGCTGGGGGCCTTTGTGAACTCCACCGCCGATTTCACCCAACAGCCGCAGGTCGTGAATGGCGCCTCTGACCTGCTGGTCGAAATCCTCGGCGACGCCGGGCGGCATGCGCGCTCTGCGGTCAGCTCGCCGTCGCTTCCCCTTGGTGTGGCGGTCGAAATCGACGGCGTATTCGAAATCGAGCTCTGACCCCGGTCATGTCTGCCCCATGCCTGCCTGCGGCCTTTTTGCGCCAGCCGATCGCCCACCGCGCCTTGCATGGGCTGCAAGACCACTGTCCCGAGAACAGCCGCGCAGCAATCTGCGCGGCCATCGCGGCTGGATATGGAATTGAAATCGACCTGCAAGTGTCATCGGACGGGCGGGCAATGGTCTTTCACGACCATATGCTCAACCGCCTGACCGCCGAGGATGGCCCGGTGAGAGACCGCAGCGCACAAGCCCTGTCCAGGATCAGGCTGAACCACAGTCGTGACGAGACCATTCCGACCTTTGCCGAAGTGTTGCAGCTGGTTTCGGGGCGGGTGCCGCTGCTTGTCGAGGTGAAGGACGTCGGCGGTGAGACGGGACCCGATGTCGGAGAGCTCGAGGCGGCTGCGATCGCGGATCTCCGGGACTACCCCGGGCCCGTGGCGCTGATGTCCTTCAACCCGCACAGCATGGCTGAAGTGGCGCGCCTGGCGCCGGATATGCCGCGCGGTCTCACCACCAGCGCCTTTGATCCGACGGACTGGGCCCCCCTGGCGCCCGCCCGATGTCTGGAGTTGCGGGGCATTCCCGATTTTGACCGCGTGGGCGCATGCTTCGTCAGCCATGAGGCCAAAGATGTTCGCCGCCCCCGGGTGCAGGAGCTGCGGGCGTCGGGCGTGCCGGTGCTGTGCTGGACAATTGGCGCGCCCGTGCAGGAGGCAGAGGTATCAGGGTACGTGGACAACGTGACGTTTGAAAATTATCTTTCTGCTTTCGGTGCTTGATCAGCTCGATCCTGCGCCCAAATAGGGGAGAGGCAGTGTGAGGCGGAATGGATCAGGCGCGCGTCGAAATTCAGGTATTGAGCAGCCTGTCGCAGATCGATGCGTCAGACTGGGACGCCTGCGCCTGCCCCGAAGCCGCGCGCGGTGGCCGGCCTTATGATCCGTTCACAACCCACCGTTTCCTGAGTGCGCTGGAACAGAGTGGCTCTGTCGGTCGGGGAACCGGGTGGCAGCCGCAGTATCTGGCCTGTTATCTCGAAGGTGACCTGATCGCCTGCGCGCCGCTCTATGCCAAGGGGCATAGTCAGGGCGAATATGTCTTCGATCACAATTGGGCACATGCCTACGAGCAGGCCGGTGGTCGATATTATCCGAAGTTGCAGATTGCAGTGCCGTTCACGCCCGCGACGGGGCGGCGGTTTCTCGTGCGTCCGGAGTATGAGGAGATCGGAACCTCCGCGCTGGTGCAGGGGGCGGTGCAGCTTGCCTCTGACAATCAGCTGTCGTCGCTGCATGTGACCTTTTGCACCGAGCGCGAAGTCAAAAATGGATCCGATATCGGGCTGATGAGTCGCAGCACCCAGCAATTTCATTGGCTGAACAACGGGTATGAGACGTTTGACGATTTCCTTGCCGCATTGTCCTCCCGCAAACGCAAGAACATCCGCAAGGAACGGCGGCAGGCGCAAGGGTTTGGCGGTATCATCGAGACCTACACGGGCGCTGATTTGCGACCGGAGCACTGGGACGCCTTCTGGGAATTCTATCAGGATACCGGCAGCCGCAAATGGGGCAGCCCTTATCTGACGCGCGCCTTCTTCGACATCGTGCATGAGACGATGGCGGATGATATGGCGCTGGTGCTGGCCGAACGGGACGGGGTGCCGGTTGCGGGGGCGCTGAACTTCATCGGGTCGGACGTGCTGTATGGCCGCTACTGGGGCTGCGCCGAGCATCATCCCTGTCTGCATTTCGAACTGTGTTACTATCAGGCCATCGATCTCGCCATCGAGATGGGGCTGGCGCGGGTCGAAGCAGGCGCGCAGGGCGAACACAAACTGGCGCGGGGCTACCTTCCTGCAGAGACGCACAGCCTGCACTGGGTTGCGGATCCGGGCTTTCGGGCTGCGGTCGAACAATATCTCGAGGCGGAACGGGCAGCAGTGGACGAGGAGATCGAGATCCTCACCCGGTATGGTCCGTTCAAAAGAACATATGTGGAGGAACAGGAATGACCGAGAAACTCTCCGAGGAGACCCGAGGCCCCTTGCTAAAGCCGCTGTTTGATACCGGCTGGCAACTGGAAGACGGACGGGATGCGATCCGCAAGACTTTCAAGTTCGACGATTTTGTCGATGCATTTGCATTCATGACAAAAGCTGCAATCTGGGCAGAGAAATGGAACCACCACCCGGAATGGAGCAATGTCTACAACCGCGTCACGGTGGTGTTGACGACACATGACGTCGAGGGGCTCAGCGCGCTGGACGCGAAACTTGCCCGCAAGATGGATGGTCTGGTCTGAGACAAATGGCGCTGGCCGCATCCCAATCAGCGGTGTCAGGACGCGGCAAGAGGTATTGCGCTGCGCCTTGCGCATCGCGAGGGGGCGGGGGCCGCGCCTTTGGCGCGGCCCCCGCCGGGCCCAACGCTTTTGCAGCAGCCTCCGGCTGATGAGGAAAGGGGCGGGAGCGCGCCCCTCGCTGCTTTTTGTGGCGCCTCGCAGGAGGGCCTATACCCGCAGCGGCATGCGCGAGCAGATCTCGTGCCATGGCGCGTACAGCCCCGACAGTGCTAGTGAAGCGGGAGCCCCACCGTTGCGCGCCACATCTTTTGCAGGCGTTTGTGGTCGAGACCAACACCTGCTTCTTTCGCCTTGATCAGCTCCTGTGCGATATGGCGTTCGCCAGAGCCCTCGTCCATATCGTCCATCAGTTCTTCAAGCCGATCCCGAACTGCACTGGCATCGCGGGCTGCCACCATGGAGTCCAGAAGTTTCTTCAGTTGTTTCAGGAACGCCTTTGTTTTCTTCGAGGCAAACAGCGCCTGGGTAAACTCTGCCGTAGCGCGCAGTTTGCGCAGGCTCTTGCGAAAGCTGTCACGGGCCTGGCTGTCCAGACGTTTCAGCGTTTCGCCGTGCTTCATGGCCTGATTGAGCCGCAACTCCAGCGTTTCCAGGCACAGGGTCTCCAGTTTCTCACGGCTCTCCGCCGCCGGGCGCCAGAAGGCGGGATCGCGCATGTCGCTGCCGCGGGCGATCAGGTCACGCACGCGGCTCTCGTCGAGCAAGGCGCGCAAGGCCGTGCGTTCCGCGTCGATCCGGCCGAGCACCCGTTCTTCCAGAGCCTGCAGGGCGCTGTTGTCGGGCAACGCAACCCGCGCCGGGGTCAGGGTGTCCTGCCAGAGCAGATAGAGGTCCCGCAGCCGGGTGACCTCGGCCGCCAACCATCTCGCCTCCTCCAGAAGTGCCTTGTTGTGATCGGGCGGGAGCAGCGGACGGAACAGGGTCAGCCCGCTGCGCAGGCGTCGCAACGCCACCCGCAGCGCCTGCGCACTGTCAAAGGAATCATCGTGCGCCACGAAGGCGCGGGCGGCGTCGATCTCATCCATAACCTCCGCCATGATTGTGGCGGGGTGGATCGCAGGCTTTTGCGCGTCGGTCATTCGTCTTCGTTCAAGGCCTTAGGTCTGCTGGCGTATTCGTGATCTGATGTGATTACAACGCATCCAGCAGTGCTTCGCCAGCAGACACTTCACAAGTGCCCGGACTTTCTTCGAGGTGCAGGATTTTTACCTCACCATCGGTGACGATCATGGCATAGCGCTTCGATCTGGCGATCAACCCGGCGGGCGGCGCGTCAAACCGCATGCCAAGCGCTTCGGTCAGGCTGCACTCGGCATCGGCCAGCATGGTGATTCCCGCAGCGGTCGCGCCGGTGGCCTCGCCCCAGGCCTGCATCACGAAGGGATCGTTGCCCGCGACGCAGATGATCTCGTCGACGCCTTTGGTGGCGAATTGATCCTTGGTGCGGATGAAGCTCGGCACATGGGCCGAGTGACAGGTGGGGGTAAAGGCGCCGGGGACCGCAAAGATCGCCAGGGTGCGTCCTTTGGCGAGGTCGGCGATCTCGACCTGTTCGGGACCGTTATCCCCCAACCGGGTCAGGGTGGCGGCGGGCAGCTTGTCTCCAACGGCAATCATCAGGTCCATCCTCTGTGCTCATTTCAAATACGTCACGACGTCTTTGCGCAATTGCGTCGCAACCGGCCCTGCATGTAGGGTCCTGCGCAGACGGTACTGGAACTGCATCAGGAGACAAGAGGGCAGATGACGCATATCGCAGTGATTGGCGCAGGGCAGGCAGGCGCATCTTTGGTGGCCAAGCTGCGCAATAGCGGGTTTGACGGTGACATCACCCTGATTGGCGCCGAGGAGGCCCTGCCGTATCAGCGCCCACCTCTGTCCAAGGCGTATCTGCTGGGTGAGATGGAGCTGGAACGGCTGTTTCTGCGTCCCGAAAGTTTCTACGCCGAGCAGAACATCACCCTGCGTCTGGGCACGCGGGTGGATGGGATCGACACGGCAAGCAAAGAAATCCACATCGGTGACGAGGTCATCGCCTATGATCAGCTGGCGCTGACCACCGGATCGCATCCGCGTCGTCTGCCAGCCTCGATCGGCGGGGATCTCGACGGTGTTTTTGTTGTGCGCGACCTCAAGGATGTCGATGCCATGGCGCCGCATGTCCGGGAAGGGGCGCGGGCGCTGATCGTCGGCGGGGGCTACATCGGCCTCGAAGCGGCGGCGGTCTGCGCCAAGCGCGGGGTCTCCGTGACGCTGGTGGAGATGGCGGATCGAATTCTCCAGCGGGTGGCCGCACCGGAGACCTCGGAATATTTCCGCCAGCTCCATGGCGATCACGGTGTGGCAATCCGCGAAGGTATCGGCCTCAACCATCTGGAAGGCGAGGCGGGCAAGGTCACCCGCGCGGTGCTGAGCGATGGCAGCACGTTGGATGTGGATTTTGTCGTAGTCGGGGTTGGGATCGCGCCTGCCGCCGAGCTGGCGGAGGCTGCGGGGATCGAGATCGAGAACGGTATCCGCACCGATGAATTCGGGCGCACCTCTGATCCGTCCGTCTGGGCGGCGGGGGATTGCGCCTCCTTTCCTTACAAGGGTCAGCGCATTCGGCTGGAAAGCGTGCCCAATGCGATCGACCAGGCCGAAGTGGTGGCGCAGAACATGCTTGGCGCGGAGAAAACCTATGTGGCGACGCCGTGGTTCTGGTCCGACCAATATGACGTGAAACTGCAAATCGCCGGGCTGAATTCAGGGTACGACACCGTCGTCACGCGGCAGGGCGAGGGCCGCCAGGTCTCGTTCTGGTATTATCAGGGTGACCAGCTGGTGGCGGTGGATGCGATGAACGATCCGCGCGCCTATATGGTGGCCAAACGCTTGATCGAGGCGGGCAAGACCGCGGACAAGGCGACGGTGTCCAACCCGGAGGCGGATCTGAAGCCGCTCCTGAAGGCGTGAGGATCATCGCGGGCGACTTTCGCGGCAGGGCCCTGGCGAGCGTCGGCAAGGGGGATGCGGGGGCGCATCTGCGGCCCACGACGGATCGGGTGCGGGAAAGCCTGTTCAACGTCCTCATGCACAAGATCGACTTCGCGGGCGCGCGGGTGCTTGACCTTTTTGCGGGCACCGGTGCGCTGGGGCTGGAGGCGCTGTCGCGCGGCGCCGAGTCCGTCACCTTCGTCGATGACGGGCGGGTTGCGCAGGGGCTCATCACCAAGAATATCGACCTCTGCCGCGCCCGCGATCGCGCGCGGCTTATCCGTCGTTCCGCGTTGAAACTGGGCGAAAACCCGGATGCCCCCTACAGTCTGATCTTTCTGGATCCGCCTTACGGCAAGGCGCTGGGCGAGGCGGCGATCGACGTGGCGCGGGCCGGCGGCTGGCTGGCCGAGGACGCATTGATCGTCTGGGAGGAAAACACTCCGATGCAGCCTCCCGAAGGTTATGAGCTTGAAGACAGTCGCAAATATGGCGACACCCATATTACACTCCTCTGGGCCGCCGCGCCCGTGTCACCGCACTGATCCAGTCAGCCCCCCGGAAAGAGCCCGCCGATGCCCAAGACCTATCCGCGCCCCGATCTCGTGATCTTTGACTGTGACGGGGTCCTGGTCGACAGCGAGCGGGTGTTCAACGCGGTATTGGCCGAGGATCTCACGTCGCGCGGACTGGCGATGACCACCGAGGTCAGCCTGCCCACCTTTGCGGGGCTGGCCATGCCGGAAGTTGCAAAGAAGGCAACCGAGATGGGGGCAACCCTGCCGGAGACCTGGATCGCGGAGGTTTACGAAACCGCCTATGCGACCCTGCGGCAGGGCGTGCCGCTGATCCCGGGCGTCATGACGGTCCTGCACCGTCTGGATGCTGCCGGCATTCCGACCTGTGTGGTGTCAAACGGCAGCGAGGAGAAGATGCGGATCACCCTCGGTCCACATGGGCTTTGGGATCGGTTTCATCCGAACGCGTTGTTTTCCGCCCATACGATGAAGGTTGCAAAACCGGACCCCGGCATCTTCCTCGCAGCGGCGGCGCATTTCGACGTGGAAGCCCGGCAGTGCGTGGTCATCGAGGACAGCGCGACTGGCGCACGGGGCGCGTATCGCGCGGGCATGCAGTGTTTCGGCTATGCGGCCCACGACGCCGGTGATCTGCTTGTGGCCGAAGGGGCCGAGGTCTTTCACGACATGACCGATCTGCCGCTGCGGCTTGGGCTGGATTGACCCACGGGTCGTCTGCGCACGACCCCGCCGGGGCAGGGATCAGTCCGTGTCGTATGTCGGATGGAACCGGCCGCTGGGCGACAGGGTAAAGATGTCGACCCCATCTGCGGTGACCCCCACCGAGTGCTCGAACTGTGCCGACAGGGATTTGTCACGGGTGACGGCAGTCCAGTCGTCTGCCAGCACCTTGGTTTCGGCGCGGCCGAGGTTCAGCATCGGTTCGATGGTGAAGAACATGCCTTCTTCCAGAACCGGACCCGTGCCGGGGCGACCATAGTGCAGGACGTTGGGCGGGGCGTGAAAGACCTGCCCGAGACCATGGCCGCAGAAATCACGCACCACGCTCACGCGCTGGCTTTCGGCATAGGACTGGATCGCGTGGCCAATGTCGCCAAAGGTGTTGCCGGGTTTGACCACTTCGATGCCCTTCATCAGGGCGTCATGGGTGATCTGGATCAGACGCTCGGCCTTGCGGGGCAGCTTGCCGGCCACATACATGCGGCTGGTGTCACCGAACCAGCCATCGACGATGACGGTGACGTCGATATTCAGAATATCGCCATCCTTCAGCTTCTTGTCGCCGGGGATGCCATGGCACACCACATGGTTGATCGAAATGCAGCTGGCGTGCTGATAGCCCTTATAGCCGATGGTCGCGGAGGTCGCACCGGCGTCCTCCACCATCTGGGTGATGATCCGGTCGATTTCGCCGGTGGTCTGACCGGGAAACACATGCGCGGCGATGTCGTCCAGAATCCGCGCCGCCAGGGCACCGGCTGCGTGCATGCCGGCAAAGTCGGCCTGCTCGTAGATGCGGATGCCATCTTTGGTGGTGCGGCCGTTCTTGGATCTCATCGGGGCATGCTCCGTCGCGTGTTCACAGGTCTCTCTGCCGCTATGTAAGCGTTTCTGACCCAAAGGGCCAGAGGGGGCGCTTCTGTCTGCGGGTGGGTTTTGGGGAACTTTCCCGTCTGACCGGCGTTTTCACGCTGAAAAGACGTGAATAGCAGGGATCAAGGAGCACCGCATGGAAAGCCTCGACAGTGTAATGCAGACCGAAATTTACAGCGGCAGGACGCTCGCCGATCTGGTGACGCTGGAGTTTCTTGCCAGCGTGTTGGGCAGCGTGGTCGCCGCTGCGCTCATCCTCTTTGTGGGGTTCATCCTGGGATCCTGGGCCAAGCGCCGGATCGTGGCCCTGAGCGACAGCCATGCGCGGTTGGACAAGACCCTGTTCCACTTCCTCGGAAACGTGGTGCGCTACTGCATTCTCGGCTTTGCGGTTCTGATTGTCCTGAACACCTTTGGCGTGCAGACCACCTCGATCATTGCGGCGATCGGTGCTGCGGGGCTGGCGATCGGTCTGGCGATGCAGGGCGCGCTGTCGAATGTGGCGGCAGGGGTGATGATCATCCTGTTCCGCCCGTTCAAACTGGGTGATTTCATTGACGTCAACGGCACCATGGGCACGGTCAGGGAAATTACCCTCAACAACACCGTCCTCGCCGACCTGTCGAACGTGAAGGTCATCATTCCCAATGCCGAGGTCTGGGGCAATACCATCTCCAACTATTCCGAATACCCCACCCGGCGCGCCGAATGGAGCTTTGGTGTCGGCTATGGCGCGAACCTCGCGGTGGCCGAGCGCACCATCCGCGACACCATCAAGGCGGACGCGCGCTCGCACAGCGACCCGGAGCCGTTCATTCAGGTCAGCACCCTCAATGACAGTTCGGTGGATTTCCTGGTGCGGGTCTGGGTCGATGCCGGTGACTATTTTCAGTACAAGGCCGACATGACCCGCAAGGTGAAGGAAGCACTGGATGCCGAAGGTGTGGATATCCCCTTCCCGACCCGCACCCTCATCCAGCCCACGGCACCGGAGCGGGAGCCGCAGCAGGATGCGGCCTGAGAGAGGTGGTCAGCCCGCGAAGGGCTGGCCGACGTCCACGCCTTTGGGTGTGATGCGGGTTCCGATCACCAACCGCTCGACGCCGCGCCCGCGCGCCTCCTCAAAAGCGGCGGCATAGGTCGGGTCGATATCATCAGCCAGAGCGAAGCGGTCGCAATCCGTGCGCTGCACGAGATAGAGCATCACCGCCCGGTGCCCCGCCGCCGCCATGTCGCCCAGTTCCCGCAGATGTTTCGCGCCGCGTGCGGTGACGCTGTCGGGGAACTCGGCCAGACCGGGCTGGCGCGACAGGGTCACGCTTTTGACCTCGACATAGCAATCAGGCAGGCCCTCGCCCGTCAGCAGGAAATCGATGCGGCTGTTCTGGCCGTATTTCACCTCTGCCCGCACGGTGGAATAGTCCGCAAGTGCGGCGATCTGACCTGCCTCCAGCGCCGCCTTCAGCGCCCGGTTCGGCACAGAGGTATCAACGCCGGTGAAATCGCCGCTGTCATGTTCCACCAGGCGCCAGCCGAACTTCAGCTTTTTCTTCGGGTCGTCATTGGGCTCCAGCCAGATCCGCATCCCAGGCTCCGCCAGCCCCATCATCGAGCCCGGATTGGCGCAATGGGCCGTCACCTCGCGCCCGTCCTCCAGCCGGCAATCGGCCAGAAAGCGTTTGTAGCGTTTGATCAGTGTCGCGGGGATCAGGGGCGTGGCAAATCTCATGAGGCCAGCTGATGAGCCATAAACTGCCACCTGTCAAAGCCTGATCCGCAGGGAACTGCTTGCACCGGCCACGGGGGTGGCTATCCTTTTGCCAGACCCCGGAAATCCCACAGGAGACACGCCATGCCCAATCCCACCGCTGCCATGCTTGTGATCGGGGATGAAATCCTTTCGGGCCGCACGCGCGATGCCAATATGCACTACCTCGCGGGCGAGCTGACCAAGCATGGTGTTGACCTCAAAGAAGTGCGCGTGGTCAGCGATGACGCCCCTGCCATTGTCGCGGCAGTGCGTATCCTATCCGAAAGCTACGATCATGTGTTCACCTCTGGCGGGATCGGGCCGACCCATGATGATATCACCGCCGATTGCATCGCCGAGGCCTTTGGCGCAGAAATCGACGTGCGTGCAGATGCCCGGGCGATCCTCGAGGAGCATTATGCCCGCACGGGGGCTGAGTTGAACGACGCCCGATTGCGCATGGCGCGTATCCCCGAAGGCGCTGAGCTGATCGACAACCCGGTGTCGCGGGCCCCGGGCTTCAGCCTGCGCAATGTCCATGTCATGGCGGGGGTTCCCGCGGTGTTTCAGGCCATGGTGGCGACAGTGCTGGCCACGCTGACCGGCGGCCAGCCCTTGCTGAGCCAGACCCTCCGGGTGGATCGGGGCGAAGGCGAGATTGCCGCCACATTGTCTGCTCTGGCAGAGAAATACGGTGATCTTTCCATCGGGTGCTACCCGTTTCAGAAAGACGGGGCGTTTGGCGCCAACGTGGTGGTGCGCGGCACGGACGGTATGCGCATCGATGCCGCCGTCACCGAATTGGCACGGGAGCTTGGTCTGTGAACCACAGCCCAACGGATCCGAAATACTACGACGTCGTGGAGGCCACCTGGCCTGCTTTGCGGCGGCGGCAGCTTGGGCCGGTCACCCTGCGTGAGGGCGGCGGTGGCGGCAGCCGTGTCTCTGCGGCTACCGTGGACGGATCGGTGACAGAGGCTCAGGTCGCAGAGGCCGAAGCGGAGATGCAGGCCCTCGGCCAGTCGCGCCTGTTTATGATCCGCGATGGTCAGACCGATCTGGATTCCCAGCTCGCGGCGCTTGGATATGAGGTGATGGATCCGGTCAACCTCTGGTCCTGCGCGCCTGAAATCCTCACGGATGTGGAGATTCCGCGTGTCACCACGTTTTGTGTCTGGGAACCCTTGGCGATCCAGAACGAGATCTGGGACGCGGGTGGCATCGGCCCCGAGCGCCGCGCGGTGATGGAGCGTGCGACCTGCACCAAGACCAGCCTGCTCGGTCGGTGGGACGATAAACCTGCGGCGACCGCCTATGTCGGTTGCCACGACAGGATCGCAATGCTGCACGCGTTGGAGGTTCTGCCGCACCAGCGGCGCAAGGGGGTCGGGGTCTGGATGATGCGGCAAGCCGCCTATTGGGCCGCCGACCAGGGCGCAGAGGAATTGGTGGTCATTTGCACCCGTGCCAATGCCGGCGCCAACGCGCTCTATGCCAGCCTTGGTATGCGCGAGGTCGGCCAATACCACTATCGTATCAAACGCTGACGCCGGAGGAGGGCGCTGACGATGACCAAACTCAAGGAGCCGACCGCGCTCGACCTGCCGATGGCAGACCCGCTGCCGCCCGAGACGCAGAAGTATTTCGACATCTGCCAGGACAAGCTTGGCATGGTTCCGAACGTGCTCAAGGCCTATGCCTTCAATATCGAGAAGCTCAACGCCTTTACCGCGATGTACAATGATCTGATGCTGGGCGAGAGCAAGCTGTCAAAGCTGGAACGCGAAATGATCGCGGTGGTCGTCTCCTCGATCAACAAGTGTTTCTATTGCCTGGTGGCCCATGGTGCGGCGGTGCGGCAGTTGTCGGGCGATCCTGTGCTGGGGGAAATGCTGGTGATGAACTACCGTGTTGCGCCCGTTGATGCGCGTCAGCGCGCAATGCTGGATTTCGCCGCCAAGATGACCCGATCCAGCGCCGAGATCGACGAAGCTGACCGCGAGGCTCTGCGGCACCACGGTTTTGATGACCGCGACATCTGGGACATCGCCAATGTGGCGGGGTTCTTCAATATGACCAACCGGGTCGCAAGCGCCACGGCCATGGCGCCCAACGCGGAGTATCACGGGCAGTGCCGGTGATCTTGTCACAGATGGCCGGGGTCGCGCGGCTCTTCCCGCGGGCGGTGCTGCTGCTGTGTGCGATCAGCGCAACCAGCGCCACGGCTGCTCCGATCACGGTCCCGTTGCCAGCGGGAGAGGAATTGCTGCGAGAGCAGGAAACCCAGCTTGACACGCTGTTGTTGCCGGTTGGTCCGGTGGCGGGCGACGACGTGCCCGTCCGGGCACTGGAAGGGCGCATTTACAGACGCAGCTGGCGCTTGAACGGAGACTGGAGCGCGCTTCAGGTGCTGGCCCCGATCCGGACAGCCTTGACGGAGCGCGGCTTCGAAGAGGTCTTTGCCTGCACTGCGGCGGCCTGCGGCGGTTTTGGCTTTCGGTTTGGGATCGAAGTAATCCCGGCACCGGATATGGCGGTGAACCTGTCGGACTATGAATTCCTGGCGGCGCAGCACCCGGAGAGCGGCGTGGCGGTTTCGCTTCTGGTGTCGCGCTCCGCGGGGTCGATTTATGTGCAGCTGCTGGAGCGCCACGATCCAGAGCAGTTGCTGCGACCATTGGCGCCGCCGGAGGGCGTTGGGGCGCCTTCCGGCACCGACGAGGCGGAAACGCCCACCAGCCTCGGAGAAGAAACCGCAACGCCATCGGGTCCGCAGGCGCTGCTGGCAGATGCGATCGCAAAGGGGGGGCGTCTGTCAACCGGAGCGATTGCCGACCTGATTGTTCTGCAAGGACATGTGCCGCTGCTCGATCTGGAATTTGCCTCCGGTTCGACCCGTATGGGAGAGGGGCCCTTCGACAGCCTGCGCCAGTTGGCGGCCTTCATGACGGAGCGTGAAAACGCCACCATTCTGCTCGTTGGGCACACGGATACGGTGGGTGGTCTCGACAGCAATATTGCCTTGTCCCGGCGGCGCGCCGCCAGCGTGCGTGAGCGGCTGATCTCGCGCTATGACATCGCGGGGGATCGCATCCAGGTGGCGGGCGCGGGCTATATGGCCCCCTTGGCACCGAACACGACCGAAGCCGGGCGCGAAACCAATCGTCGGGTCGAGGCGGTTCTGGTCAGACCCTGAACCTTGCTCAATCCAGCAGCATCCAGAGCCCGACGCCCGCAAGCGTGACGGCAAAGCCGGTGTTGAGCCAGCGCGCCTGGGCGGGACTGGAAAACACGCGGGCAAGCCGATCCCCTGCCAAGGTCCAGACGGTAAAGGCCAAGAGGTTGTTCAACGTGAAGACTGTTGTAATCAGAAGAACCTGCCCGATGTGACCAGCGCCGACGGCCGGAAGCCGGGCAGGGTCGAGGAACTGGCTGAACATCAATGCGATGATGACATAGGCCTTGGGGTTGAACAGCAGCAGGACCACACCATCCACAAAGCGGACATCGGTTGCCGTATTCCTGTGACGCAACCGGCTGCTGCGTGCGAACCGCCATGCGATCCAAAGGATGTACCCCCCGCCCAAAAGCTTGACCGCGGCAAAGATGGCGGGCTGTTGCGCAAGCGTTGCGAGGCTGCCCAGACCGATGGCGAGCGTCACGCCCCACGTGGCGAGGTGGTAGCCCACCGAGGCCGCAACGGTTGCTCTGGCACCGACCTGCGCCCCCGCGGCCGCAAAATACAGGTTTCCAGGGCCCGGGCTATAGGCCAGTGGCAGAAGAAACATCAGCAAGGCAAGGATCATCGGCGTGTCCATCGAGGCGGTTCTGCACCGGAGATGTGTCAGGCACAGCGCCTTGCAGCGACCCGAATGTTGCGCATTGGCGCGTCGGGCCGAACAAAAGCCCCCTGCAGAATATGCAAGGGGCAGTCGAGGGAAGTGTGGATCGCCTTGAAACAAAGGTAGAGCCGGGTGCCGAGCGGGGGGCACCCTTGGCAAAACGCCTACCAGGTTTCCATGCCCTTCTCCGCAAAGGCATGGGCGAGAAAATCAATGAAGGCGCGGACCTTGGGTTGCGTAAACCGTCCCGGTGGATAGACGGCATAGACGCCGAGAGTCTCGACCGGGAGGGAGGGCATCACGTCCTCGACCAGTCCTTCGGCCTTGGCCTCGGCGTAGAGGTAGCTCGGCAGATAGGCGATCCCGAGCCCCGATATGGCGGCGTTCAGCAGGGATTGCCCGTCATTGACCGAAAGCCAGCCGGTCGAGCGGACCTGGCGTTTTTCGCCCGAGGGCGCGGTCAGTTTCCAGACGTTGCCGCTGGACTGGTTGGAATAATGCAGCAGTTTGTGCGCATTGAGGTCGTCGATCTTTTGCGGGCGGCCGAATTTCTCCAGGTAGCCGGGCGACGCGACCATGCGTTTGGTGGTCTCGGTCAGTTTGCGGGCTCGAAGGCTGCTGTCCTCCAGTTCGCCAATACGCACGGCCATGTCGAACCCTTCGGAGATCAATTCCACGAAGCGGTTGTTGAGCACCATATTGACGGTGATATCGGGAAAATCGCGCAGGAAATCGGACAGGACCGGCGACAGGTGGTTGACGCCGAAATCCGTCGCAACCGAGATCCGCAACAGGCCAGAGGGCGCGGTCTGCATCGATGTCACCAATGCGTCGGCCTCGCCAGCGTCGTTCAGCACCCGTCGTGCGCGGTCGTAGTAGGCCAGGCCGATTTCCGTCGGCGACACCCGGCGCGTGGTGCGGTTCAACAATCGCGCACCTAGGCGGGCTTCGAGGCTGGAGACATGTTTGGAAACGGCAGATTTGGAGATGCCCATCTTCTTGGCTGCGTCCGTGAACCCGCCTTGATCCACCACATTGGCGAAGGCTTCCATCTCGGTCAGTCGGTCCATTTCGCATTCCTCATCGCACGTTCTGTCTCTTGCCCTTCCTGCGGGTCAAATCGGGCAACATCGGGGCGGGCTTGGGATAATTGCGGGGTTTTCGCCGGATCGTTCGTGGTCAGGAAACAGGGGCGCACGGGATATTTCGATGCGCGCCGAAGCATCGCCGGGGCGGGACGTGTCAGGACGGGCAAGCACTGAACACAAAGGACTCTTCGATGTTGACCTGCATCATCCGGTATCAGATTGATCCCACGAAACATGCCCAATTCCGCCAATATGCCCAGACCTGGGGGCAGGCCATACCGCGCAATGGTGCCGATCTGTTCGGATATTTCGCGCCGCATGAAGGCTCTTCGACACTTGCCTACGGGATTTATTCGATCCCGTCTTTGGCGGCATATGAGGCCTATCGCGCCCGTTTGGCGGCGGATCCGCTGGGACGCCAGAACTATGAATTTGCCCAGAAGGAGAAGTTCATCCTGCGTGAGGACCGCACCTGGCTTACACTGGCCTCGACACCGCATGGGCCCGGAGGGAGGAACGATGATCGCTGTAATCTTTGAGGTGACACCCGCACAGGGGATGAAAGAGGCCTATCTGGACCACGCGGCCACGCTGCGCCCATTGTTCGAAGGGATCGAAGGTTTCATATCGGTGGAGCGGTTTGAAAGCCTGACAACGCCGGGCAAGCTGTTGTCGTTGTCCTTCTGGAAGGATGAAGCGGCGTTGCGCCGATGGCGGCAGATGGAGAAGCACCGCATTGCGCAGGCAAAAGGCCGCAATGGGTATTTTGAGGATTATCGCCTGCGCGTGGCCGGCGTGATCCGCGACTACGGAATGTCCGAGCGTGAGGAGGCCCCGGACGACAGCCGCGTGCGACACGATTGAACCTCGCAAATGCGCGCGCGGAAGCGCTGTGGTGCGTCTGGGGCGGTTGCGGTGCTGGGGGAGGGTGCAGCATCTGCGGGGGCGGTGTGTCCCACCCCCGCAGCCAGCTGATGACGGGGTTACGCGGCTTTGCGCTGGTGACGGCCTTCCTCGATCTCTTCGACGATTTTTGCAACAAAGGCCTCAAGGTCGCCGGGCTGGCGGCTGGTGACGATACCCTGATCTGCCACTGCCTCAGCATCGACCCAATTGGCGCCTGCATTGATGATGTCGGTCTTGATGGAGCCGTAAGAGGTCATGTCGCGACCCTTCACGATCCCCGCCTCGGCCAGCACCCACGGCGCGTGGCACACGGCTGCGATCACTTTGCCCTCGTTGTGGAAATCCTTGACGAGGGCGATCACATTCTCCTCGACCCTCAGCAGGTCCGGGTTGATCTGGCCGCCGGGAATGACCAGCGCATCATAGTCAAAGGCGTTGACGTCCGCGATCTTCCGATCCGCTTCGGCCTCGCCGTTCCAGTCCGGGCCTTCCCAGCCGCGGATCTTTTGCCCGTCGAGCGTGGCCACATGCACGGTTGCGCCCTTGGCGCGCAACGCGTCGCGCGGGACTTCGAGTTCGGATTTTTCGTAGCCGTGGGTGGAGATGATGAGGACTTTTGCGTTGGAAATCTTCGGCATCTTCTGTCCTTTCCTGTCTGTTGCCTTGAATGATCGCCTTGTGGCGACCGGCTCGAACAGGAAACGAAAACCCCGCCACGGATGTTCCGGACGGGGTTTTCGCAGTAAGGGTCACGTTGCGTCAGGTCACAGTGTTGCCGCCAGCCGTGTGCCCTGATTGATGGCGCGTTTGGCGTCCAGTTCCGCGGCCACATCTGCTCCGCCAATCACATGGGCGGTGATCCCGGCCTCGGCCAGTTGGTCGGCCAGGGACCGTTCGCTGACCTGCCCGGCACAGAGAACAATGGTGTCGGCCTCGATCACGGTGGGGGTGTCGCGCGCCTCGCCAAAGCTGACATGCAGCCCCGCGTCGTCGATCCGCTCGTAGTTCACGCCGCCGACAAACTCCACGTCCTTCATCTTTAGCGTGGCACGATGAATCCATCCCGTCGTCTTGCCCAGTCGCTTGCCGTGGCGCTCGGCCTTGCGCTGCAAGAGCGTCACCCGCCGCGCCGGTGCTTCGGGTTGCGGCCCTTCGGGCGCCAGGCCCGCGCGATGTTCGCCCGGATCGGTCACGCCCCATTCGCGCATCCACAGGGGCAGGCTTTCGGTCGGGCTGTCACCTTCGTGCAGGAGATATTCCGCGACATCAAATCCGATACCTCCGGCGCCGATCACGGCGACCTTGTCGCCCACCTGCACCTTGTGACGCAGCACATCGATGTAGCTGACGACAGAGCCGTGATCCTGCCCCGGAATGCCGGGATCGCGGGGCACGACGCCGGTGGCAACAATGACCTCGTCAAAACCCGCGAGATCCGCAACGCCCACGCGGCGGCCCAATTGCACCGAGATGCCCGCCTTGGCAATCATGGTACGATACCAGTCGACGAGACCCCAGAATTCCTCCTTGCCGGGGATCTGCTTGGCCATGTTGAGCTGGCCGCCAATTTCCTCTGCAGCGTCGAACAGCGTCACGGCGTGGCCGCGTTCCGCAGCAGCCAGCGCGGTCGACAGGCCCGCAGGGCCAGCCCCGACGATCGCCACGGTCTTTGTGTGGTCTGCCGGGGAAAGCACCAGTTCGGTTTCGTGACAGGCGCGCGGGTTCACCAGGCAGGAGGTCAGCTTGCCGCCGAATGTATGATCAAGGCAGGCCTGGTTGCAGGCGATACACGGGGCGATTTCTGCCGCGCGCCCCTCTGCGGCCTTGGCGACGAACTCCGCGTCCGCCAGCATCGGGCGCGCCATCGACACCATATCGGCACAGCCCTGCGCCAGAACATCCTCTGCGACCTCGGGGGTGTTGATCCGATTCGAGGTGATGACGGGGATCGAAACATGCCCCATCAATTTTTGCGTGACCCAGGCAAAGGCTGCACGCGGCACCGAAGTGGCGATGGTGGGAATGCGGGCCTCGTGCCAGCCGATGCCGGTATTGATAATCGTCGCCCCCGCGGTTTCAACCGCCTTGGCCAGTTGTACCACCTCGTCAAAGGTCGATCCGTCGGGCACCAGGTCGATCATCGACAGACGGTAGATCAGGATGAACTCCTCCCCCACGGCCTCCCGCACCCGGCGTACCACTTCGACCGGCAGGCGCATGCGGTTCTCGTAAGCGCCACCCCAGTGATCAGTCCGTTTGTTGGTGTGGGTGACGAGGAACTGGTTCAGAAAATAGCCCTCCGAGCCCATGATCTCGACCCCGTCGTAGCCAGCCTCTTGTGCCAGACGCGCGGCGGTCACGATGTCGGAAATCTGTTTCTCGATGCCCTCTTCGTCCAGTTCCGTCGGCGGAAACGGAGAGATCGGGGATTTGATCGGGCTGGGGGCGACGCATTTCGGCCCGTAGGCGTAGCGGCCCGCATGCAGGATCTGCATCGCGATCTTGCCGCCGGCCTCATGCACGGCCTTGGTCACGACGGAATGGTTGGCGACGTCCTGTTCCGTCGTCATCATCGCCGCGCCCGGCAGCACGGAACCTTCGAGGTTCGGACCAATGCCGCCTGTCACCATCAGGGCCACACCGCCCCGGGCGCGGGCGGCATAGAATTCGCCCACCCGGTCCCAGTCACGGGTCTCTTCCAGGCCCGTATGCATGGAGCCCATCAGTACCCGGTTCTTCAAGGTGGTGAAGCCCAGATCCAGCGGGGCCAGCAGATGTGGGTACGCAGCCATGACACTCTCCCTCCATGTCCTTCGTCGCGTCCCCGTGCGGGGCGCTCTTGCGGCGCAGGATCGCCCGGCGGCTCGGGATTGTCACCTCCATACGCGGCGTCACCCCCTTGCGTGCCCCCGCGGCACGCGGTCTAAGAGGGGCAGACGGTTAGGCACAGGCGTGAGGGCACAGGAACAGCATGAGCAAAAAGACCAAGAAGCCCGCCCCAAAGGCAATGACCCCTGACGAAATCGCGGGTTTGCCCTATCGCCCCAACGTGGGGGTGATGATGATAAACGGGGACGGGGCGGTCTGGGTCGGCCAGCGGATGGATCGGCACAAGGACGCCTGGCAGATGCCGCAGGGCGGGATCGACACAGGGGAGGATGCCCGCCTCGCCGCGCTCCGTGAATTGGAAGAGGAAACCGGCGTTACCCCCGATCTGGTCGAGATCATCGCAGAAAGCGACGGCTGGCTGCCCTATGATCTGCCGCATGAGGTGGTGCCTCATTTCTGGGGCGGCAAATACCGCGGGCAGGAACAGAAGTGGTTTCTGCTGCGGTTCACCGGACGCGACGACCAGATCAATATCGCAACCAAGGATCCAGAGTTCTCGGCCTGGTGCTGGCAGCCGGTGGAGGAGCTGGTGGACAAGGTTGTCCCCTTCAAGAAGGAGGTCTATGCGCGTGTCGTCGAGGAATTCAAAGCCTATTTGTAATGCCGTCTTTGTCGCAGGGCTGACGCTGGCGATGGCAACCCAGGCCTCTGCGCTCAGTTGCTTGCCGATGGGGCCGGGGGATGTCTATCGGATCGTATCCGAAAGCGAGGACCCCTTTGTCGTGATCGAGGGGCGTGTGAGCTTTGATGAAGCACTCCTGCCGCGCTATTCGGAGGCTGCCCCGCGCGCGACCGAACAGCCGACCGAGATCCCGGCACAGGTCACGGGGCTGATGCTGGGAGAACGGATCTTCGACCAGTCCGTCGACGGGCAAATCACGCTGGAAGTCCATTGTTTGGGCCCATGGTGCGGAAGCCTGGTGTCCGGCACGCGCTATTTGTTCTTTGCCCGGCAGACCGACGAGCGGGTCGTGGCGGTTGTCGAACCCTGTGGCGGCTTTTTCTTTGCGGCAGAGGATGGAAGCGCCGGGGATACGGTCCTGCAATGCCACCGGGGTGGGGTCTGCCCCTCGCAGCTGCCCGAGAGCCTGGACGGGGCGGTGTCACCTCTGGCCGACGACTGACCGCCAGAGGTTTGCCGACAGGGTCCTTTGCGCCCTACTCCGCAGCGACCCTTGCTGTCGTCTTGACCGCAAGGGGTTTTGTGCCCTGTTGCCCCAGCCAGACGGAGAACAAGGCCACCACAGCCCCCAGCGCTTGCAGCGCGGAGAAACTCTCGCCTGCAAAAAGCGCCCCCAGGATCGCTGCTGTCAGCGGGCTGAAGACCCCGAGGAGCGAGATCTGGGCCGGAGCGATGCGGCCGATGCCGCGAAACCACAGGATATAGGTGAACGCGCCGCCAATCAGACTCATGTAGCCGAGGCCGATGAGGTTGTTGGTCGTGAGGCTCGGCCAGTCACGCAGGGCAATCACGGCCACGGGGATCAGCAACAGCCCCCCGGCGGTGAGCTGCCAGGCGGTGAAGGTCAATGCCGGCACACCGGGTTGCCACTTGCGGGTGAGAACCACGCCTGTGGCCATCGAAAGCGCCCCGCCGAGCCCGGCCGCGACGCCGCCGAGATCAAGGCTGGCCTCCGGCCCGAGCACCAGCAACCCGACCCCCAGAATGCCCAGGACCGCCGCCAGTATGCCCTTGGCGTGGAGGCGTGTGCCAAGGAGAACCCCCGACAACCCCATCACGAACAGTGGCTGTACAGCGCCCAATGTGGCGGCGACGCCGCCGGGCAAACGGTAAGCCGACAAGAACAGCAGCGCCCAGAATACCGAAAAGTTCAACGCACCAAGCACAAAGATCTTTGGCAGGAGGGCGATGGGCGGCAGCTGGCGCACGATCAGAAGCAGGAGCAGGCCGGCAGGCAAAGCCCGCAACAAGGCCACCAGATAGGGCGATTCTCCGGGCAGGAACGTTGTCGTCACAATGTAGCTGCTGCCCCAAATGGCCGGCGCAAGTGCGGTCAGGGCAAGGTCTTTGTTATTCGTCATGGTGGGACTCCCCATATATCTCGATGTCGAGATAGTGGCGGAAAGTCTCGACGTCAAGATATTCGCATCGCATTGACCTCCTTCGCGTCGCGGCACATTACTGGCGCATGGATCATGTGGATTTCATTCTGGAGCAATGGCGCCGCGAGCGGCCCGACCTCGACGTGACCGCGATGGGGGTGATCGGGCGCGTCGGGCGGCTCTATCTGGCCTACCTGAAACCGATGGAACAGACCTTCGCCCGCTATGGTCTCAATGCGGCGAAATTCGATGTGCTGGCCACTTTGCGTCGGGCAGGCGCGCCGTATCGCCTGTCGGCGGGGGCGTTGATGAAGGCGACGATGGTGGCATCCGGAACCATGACCAACCGGATTGATCGGCTGGAGGCGGATGGCCTGGTCAGCCGCACGACGAATCCGGAAGACAGCCGCAGTTTCCTGATCGCCCTGACGGTTGAGGGGCTGACTCTGATCGATGAAGTCGTGGAGGCCCATGTCGCCACACAATCCGGCCTGATCGAGGGGCTGTCCCCCGAAGAGGTCGACCAGTTGGCCGAGCTGCTGAGCAAGGCGCTGACGGCATTGGACCGCACCTGATGGTACGGCCCAATGTGTCGGTCCTTGTCAGGGAGCCCCGGCGCCGGCCTGGGGTGTGGCGCGGCGCAACGGAGCGCTTCTAGAAGTCCTCGTAGAAGTTGAGCGCGGCATTGCCGTCGGTGCCATGCGCCGTCGGCGCGGGCGGTGTCGCGTCATCGTGATCGGCGGACACGTCCCACTCTTCGCGCTGGAGGGTGCGGGCAGGGCGAACAGAGCTGGCGGGGGCGGCCTGTTGATCCTGGCCTGCCGCACCGGACAGTTTGAAGTTTGCCACGACGCTGCCCAGTTGAGAGGCGTCGCTGTCCAGCATCTGGCACGCGGCGGAGGCTTCTTCCACCATGGCGGCGTTCTGTTGCGTCACCTGATCGAGCTGCACCATGCCGGTGTTGATTTCCTCGATGCCATTCGATTGCTCGGATGCGCCTTCTGCGATTCCCGACACCAGTTGAGAGATGTGGTTCACGCGTTGAACAATCATCTGGAGCGCTTCACCGGCCTTGCCGACGAGGTCGACACCCGCTTCCACCTGTTTGGAGCTTTCGCCAATCAGGGATTTGATCTCCATCGCGGCCTCGGAGGAGCGTTGCGCCAGAGCGCGCACCTCGCTTGCCACCACCGCAAAGCCGCGTCCCGCTTCGCCTGCGCGTGCAGCCTCGACACCAGCGTTCAGTGCCAGCAGGTTGGTCTGGAAGGCGATATCGTCAATCACCGAGATGATCTGTTCGATCTTCTTCGATGACTGTTCGATCTCGGTCATTGCGGTCACGGCGTTCTGTACCACGCCGCCGCTGGTTTCGGCCTCTTGTTTGGCCTCTCCGGTGATCTGCTCGACGCTGCGGGCGCTTTCGGCGGCGGATTTCACACTTGCTGTCATCTCTTCCAGCGCGGCGGCGGTTTCCTCCAGCGTTGCGGCCTGGCTCTCGGTGCGATGGGACAGGTCGTCGGACGACTGGTTGATCTCGGCGGCACCGTTGCGGATGCGCTCGACCGCGCTCACCACATGGCCGAGCGTCTGATTGAGCGTGCTCACCGTCGTGTTGAAATCGGCACGCAGCTTTTCATGCTCGCCCGAGAACGGCGTGTCGATGGTGGCAGAGAAATCCCCTTGCGACAGACGCAGCAGCCCGGCGCTGAGGTGTTCCACCACAATCTGCTGTTCCTGCTGCTGTTGCGCGCGGGCTTCCTCGGCTTCACGCGCCAGGCGGAGGTCGTCCTGAAGCGACACCAGCGCCTTGCCGATATCCCCGATCTCATCGCCGCGGCTTGCGTCAGCGACGTCGGTATCCAGATTGCCGTCCGCAACCTCGGTCATGCCGGTGCGAATACGGTTGAGGGGGCGCGTGAAGGAACAGGCGATCCGCCAGCCAAGAAAGGACATGACCAAACCAACGCCAATGGCAATCAGACCGAGCATCCAGGCTTTGCTGCGCAGCGGTGCCATGACATCGCGCACATCCTGCTCGATGACCAGAACCCAATTGGCAATCCCGAGGTCGAGCGGCCGGGAGTAGGCATAGACCGGGTGGCCATCCAGCCCATCCGCGCCCTTGAAGAAGTGCGTTTCACCGTCGAGCGCCCGCAGGATGTGTTCGTTCTCCGGCAGTGTATCGAGCACCCGGAACCCGTCCTCAAAGCGGGAATTGGTGCGCGCCATGAGGTCTGCGCCCATCAGGTAGACTTGTGCGGTTTCGCCAAGACCATCGGTGTTGTTGGTAATCTGACCCAGCAGATCCACGGGAACCTGAATCGCGATTACGCCCAGGCGGGTGCCGTCTCCATCAACGACCGGCGATGCGAGGAACGCGGCGGCAGCGCCATTGCTGGGGGCATAGGGTTCCATGTCCGCAAAGACCACGGTTCCAGTCTTGGCGGACTGTGCATCGCGAAAGGCTGCCCCAAGCCCGGAGTCCTTGTAGGCACCGTTGGTGAGGCTGGTGGCGTAGTCCATTTCCTTGAAGACGGAATAGACGATGTCGCCTGCGGGGTTGATCAGAAAGGCATCGTAATAGCCTTTGCTTTCGATCAGCGTCCGCAGGCCATGATGATAGGTTTCGTGGATCTCGTGATAGGCGGCGTCACCGTCTGCCCTGTGCAGCTTGTGCTTTTCGCCGACGGGATGGCGATTGTCCTTGATGTAGGCAGCGCGCAGCGTGTCCGCTGCCGCTCCCCCAAGATCCTCCCACGTGGTCGCAAATGATCCCAGGGCGTTGACGGTGGCCGGCGAGGCGGCAAGCGACGTCAGATCCGCTCGGATCGTGGACATCATATTGCGTACCGATGCGCTGCGATCAGCGGTGATTGTCTCCATCTGGTTCTCGACGGCGCGTTCGGCATACCCGTGAAAGGCAAAGAGCGCTGCGGCGATGAGGATGGCGCTGATGGACGCGCTGAAAGCTGCGAAATAGAGCGGCAGCTTCTGGGAAACTCGGAGGGCATTCATACGAAACATGGCGAGGTCCTATCGGATAGATGTGATCCACATTCTAGTCCTCGCGTGGCAAACTTAAGAATTGGCAAATCTGGGTGGCAATACCTCTCTTTCGCGAATTACTATACTTTTGCGCGAAGTTTATGACCTATATGGCGCCAAGCGGCGGCATCAAAGGTGAAGGCTTGTATTCATTGAGGAAAGTGTGATTCGCGAACCAAGAGCGCAAATGGCGCATTTCGTTTTTGGATTTGGGTTCGGTTTTGGTCGGTCTGGTAGTATTTGATTTGTCAAATACTACCCTGGGTCGCATGCCCTGAGCCTCTCGATGTCTGCGATTGGCTCAAGGCGTGTGTTGTCTGCGGGCACGGGGGTCAGGCCGCCAGCAAGCCCGCTGCTTGCAGAAGTGCGCGCATGTCGGTTTGCGGGCGCGGGCCGATGTGGCTGATGACTTCGGCCGCACAGGCGTTCCCCATCCGGGCGCAGGTTTCCAGATCCTGATCGTGGGCGAGGCCAAACAGGAAACCGGCTGCGAACTGATCGCCGGCGCCGGTGGCATCCACGGGCACGACCCGGGTCACGGGCACGTCGATGCGGCCTGCAGGGCTGACCACGGTGACGCCCTCGCCGGAGCGGGTGCAGACCACCAGCGGACAGATCGCCGCCGTCTTTGCCAGCGCCTCTTCCAGATCATCGGTTTCAAACAGAGAGCGGATCTCGGCCTCATTGCCGATGACAAACTCCAGCTCGGTCTCGATCAGCTTCAGGAAATCGGCGCGGTGACGTTCGACACAGAAGGGATCGGAGATCGCGATGCCCGGCTTGCCGCCGCCTGCGCGGCAGTCACGCGCCGCTTCCATAAAGGCGGTTTTGCCTTTGTCCTTGTCGAACAGATACCCCTCAAGGAACATGATCTGCGCCTGACCTGCGACCTCGTTTGGTACATCGTCAGAGCTGAGTTCAGACGAAATCCCCAGATAGGTGTTCATCGAGCGCTCGCCATCGGGCGAGACAAAAATCATGGAACGCGAGGTGGGAAGTTCGCCGCCCGCGACGGGCGGGTTCACAAAATCAACGCCATCGTCCTGCATGGCTTGCGCGTAAAACCGCCCCAGAGCGTCGTCGTGCACGCGGCCGATGAAAGCCGAGGACAGCCCCAGCGCACCAGCACCCGCAATGGTATTGGCGACAGAGCCACCGGGCGTCTGCACCCGTTCCTTCATCGCGGCATAGAGCACTTCACCCCGCTCACGCTCGATCAGCTGCATGATGCCCTTCTCGATCCCCATATGGTCGAGAAAACTGTCGTCGCACTGGGAAATCACGTCGACAACCGCGTTGCCGATACCGACGAGCTGGTAGGTTTTGGTCATAGTGTTTTATCCTCGTAGAGGCAGAGATCTCGGATGATGCAGGTGGAGCACAGGGGTTTGCGCGCCTTGCAGTGATAGCGGCCGTGCAGGATCAGCCAGTGATGCGCGTGCAGTTGGAAATCGACCGGGATATTGTCCTCGATCGCCCGTTCGACGGCGTTCACATCCTTGCCGGGGCAGATGCCAGACCGGTTGCCGACACGAAAAATATGCGTGTCCACCGCCTGTGCCGGGTAGCGCCACCACATGTTCAAAACCACATTGGCGGTCTTGCGCCCCACGCCGGGCAGGCTTTCGAGCGCCGCACGCGAACAGGGAACCTCGCCACCGTATTGTTCGACAAGGATGCGGGAGAGCTTGATGACGTTCTTGGCCTTGTTGCGATAAAGGCCAATCGTCTTGATGTGTTCGATCACACCCTCTTCGCCAAGGGTGAGCATCTTCTGGGGGGTGTCGGCAATCTTGAACAAATCCTTGGTGGCTTTGTTCACGCCTGCGTCGGTTGCCTGGGCGGACAGGGCGACGGCCACGACCAACGTGTAGACGTTGACATGGTCGAGTTCGCCCTTGGGTTCGGCCTCGGCGTCCTGGAACCGCGTGAAGATCTCGCGGAGCGTATGATAATCGAGTTGCTTGGCCATCGGGCGTTCTTTTGCCCGCTGCAGGCAGAGGGCGCAAATCAAAAACGTGCGGCATTCGCAGGGGATCGGGCGATGCGGTGCAAAAGTCGCGGTTTTTGCGCGGATGGCGTGGCTGATTGGCAAACCGCAGGTTCCGGGTCGCCCCTGGCACCGGCTGGCGGTACTATCGATCTGAACCATCAAGACGACGGCTAGGGGCACGCGCCATGCAACGGGACGAACAGGCTTATCACTACGGGGTCATCCGCCGGGCGATCGAGGTGATCGATGCGGATGGGGCGGATCTGTCTCTCGAAGAACTGGCGGCCCGCATGGATATGAGCTCAGCACATTTTCAGCGCATATTTTCCGCCTGGGTGGGTGTTTCGCCAAAACGCTATCAGCAGTACCTGCGTTTGGGGCATGCAAAGTCGCTGTTGCGCGAGGATTTGCCCTTGCTGGAGACCGCCCATGCCGTTGGGCTTTCCGGGTCAGGCCGCTTGCATGATTTATTCGTGCGTTGGGAGGCCATGAGCCCCGGTGAATATGCCCGCCGGGGCGAGGGGTTGACCGTGCGCTGGGGCTGGTTTGACAGCCCCTTCGGTCTGGCGCTCGCCATGGGCACTGAAAAAGGCCTGTGTGGTCTGGCCTTCGCGGCCGAAGTCGGGGCCGAAACGGCCTTGAGCGATATGCGTGCGCGCTGGCCCAAGGCCGCGTTTGTCGAGGATGCAGATGCGTTGCGCCCACAGGTCGAAGCGGCCTTTGCGCGCAAAGGCGATACTGCGCTGCATCTGATGGGGGCCCCTTTGCAGATCAAGGTCTGGGAGGCGCTCCTGCAGATCCCCGAGGGCGAGGCCACCACCTATGGCGAGATTGCCGAAGCTATCGACAACCCTCGTGCTGTGCGTGCCGTGGGAACGGCGGTGGGGAAGAACCCGCTGAGCTGGCTCATCCCCTGTCACCGGGTGTTGCGCAAGGGCGGTGAAATGGGCGGCTACCACTGGGGCGTGCCGGTCAAACGCGCGATGCTGGCTTTTGAGGCCGCCCGCGCGGAGGTCGCGCAGGAGAGCGCCGCGTGAACATGCGCGTGAGACCCCTCTTTATGCTCTGCAAAAGCGCTTTGCGGCGTGCGCGACGTTTTGCAGCCAGATGTGCTTCGACTTTGTCCCAAGCCTCTTTGCGCTCAATTTCATAAGCGGTGCGCGGTGGGGCAGGCTCGTTCCAGCGATCCAAGCCGAGGGTGACAAGAGCGATCCAATCATAAGACGACATGCGCGGACTCCATTGGGTGTGATGTGACCCTCTGAGAAAAGCAAATCGCTGCTGACACCCTGTTGTCAGTGGGGCATGCTAGGATGGCAGCAGGGTGTCACGGCATGTGCCCGCCCATCTGCATCACCGGAGGTGTCATGACCCGCAGCAATCGGATGTTCGAGTTGATCCAGATCCTGCGCGCGGCCCCTGCGCCGGTTCGGGCCGAGGATCTTGCCGCTCAGCTTGAGGTCTCAAAGCGCACGATCTACCGCGATATTGCCGCGCTTCAGGCGATGCGCACGCCCGTCGAGGGAGAGGCGGGGATCGGCTATATGCTGCGCAAGGGGTATGATCTGCCGCCGCTCAATTTCGATGAAGAAGAAATCGAGGCGCTGCATGTCGGGCTTGCGATGTTGATGCGCACAGGGGATGGCGCGCTACAGCAGGCGGCGGCGCGGGTGGGGCGCAAGATATGCGATGTTCACGCCAGCGCCGAGTGGTTGCAGGTCGCCCCTTATGGCGCGCCGCTTGACGACCCCGACAATGGCTGCGTGTCCAAGGCGATCTTGCGCCAGGCGGTCCGCAGCGCCCAGAAACTGCAACTGGTCTATGTGAATGAGGCCGGAGAGCAGAGCGAGCGCATCCTGCGCCCCTTGGCGTTGATCTATCACATCGACTGCACGTTGCTTGCGGCGTGGTGCGAGCTGCGCAGCGGCTTTCGCCATTTCCGCACGGACCGAATGATGTCTGCGGACTTGCTGGACGCGCATTTCAGTGATGAAGCCGCGTTGTTGCGCAAGCTGTGGCGGGAACAAGAACGCGACACGTTTGTTTACAAGGCGTAACTTGGCCCGCAGGTTCGCGAGTGGGGGTGCGCGGCAATCCGCCGAACGCGATGCCTGCACGCTTGCTGCGCGCGGCGATGCGCACAATATCTACACACAACGTCTCCGCCCGCGAACAGAAAACGCGGGCGATAAAAGACAGGTTTGAGGAAGAAAAGGTAGACTACAAATGTCTTTTGCAAAAATCCCCGCCCTTGGCGTGCTGGCCGCTGCCGTGGCGCTGAGCGCGTGTGACGATCCTGCCTCCTATGGTGCGCCCGGCGGTATCAACCGCTCTCAGAACGGGGCCATCATCGGTGGCCTGATTGGTGCAGGCATCGGTGCGGCGACCTCGGATGACGACAAGGCCGAGACCATCATCGGCACCGCTGCCGTCGGCGCCCTGGCGGGCGGCCTGATCGGGCGAGAGCTGGACAAGCAAGAGGCGGAGCTGCGTCAAAGCCTCGACAATGACTCGATTTCCATTGTGAACACCGGCGATCGTCTGATTGTCTCGCTGCCCAATGATCTGACCTTTGCCACCGACAGCGCTGCGATTTCGTCGGTGGTGCGGAGCGATCTGCGCAAGGTCGCGGGCAGCTTGCAGCGCTATCCGGGCAGTGTGGTTCAAGTGATCGGCCACACCGACAGCGATGGCGCTGCGTCCTATAACTATTCCCTGTCCGAACGTCGGGCCAATGCGGTCGCTGATGAGATGGCCGCCGGCGGCGTCTCTTACAATCGTATGCGCATCATCGGCCGTGGCGAGGATCAGCCCGTGGCGAGCAACCTGACCGTTGAGGGTAAGGCGCGCAACCGGCGCGTGGAAATCGTCATCATCCCACAGGCGAGCTAAGCTCGAACGGATGAGCAGACCCCAAAGGCCGCGCCCCCGAGCGCGGCCTTTTTGGTTCATTGCGCCAGCTGTGTAAGGGTGCACAGCCCGTCTGCGGTGGTCGGGCTTTGTTTGCGGGCTGAGGCGACCTAGCTTTCACAGCGAGATACATGATTTGAAAGGACCAAATGATGGCTGATCCAGTATTGCTTATTATTTCCGGCTCTCTCCGCAAGGAGGCGACCAACCGTAAACTGGCCAGAGAGGCCGCTCGGCTCTTTGGTCCTGCGGAGGTCATCGAGGGCGAACTGAACCTGCCGCTGTATGATGGCGACGCGGAAGAGGTCGACGGTATACCCACCGCTGTTCAGGTGCTGGCCGATCAGATTGCAGGTGCGGATGCCGTGGTCATTTCAACACCCGAGTACAACAAAGGCCCATCCGGCGTGCTCAAGAACGCGCTGGATTGGGTAAGCCGCACCGAGGGCAACCCCTGGGCCGACAAGCCCGTGGCCGTGATGTCTGCCGCAGCGGGGCGTGCGGGCGGGGAGCGCGCGCAGATGATCCTGCGCAGTTTCCTGGTGCCGTTTCGCCCGCGTGTTCTGCCCGGGCCGGAGGTACACCTGGCCGGGTCGAGCAAGGAATTCGACGCGGCCGGACGTCTGACCAGCGAGCTCTATACCAAGACACTGACCGACTTGATGACCCAGCTTCGCGCGGCTGCAACTGGGTGACTGCATCGGGCAGGCCGCGGGGGCCGCACCCAACGGGTGCGGCCCCCGCGTTCGGCGATGCGCCTGGCGCAGCGCAATCCCTCTCTTGAACGCCGGGACTGCGGCACACTCAGAGATTGTCCGAGACACGAAACCCTTCGGGAATGGTGTCACGTCCGTCCAGCAGCAGGGTTGCCATCACCTCGGCGACCTTGGGGGCCATGCCAAAGCCGATCTTGAAGCCGCCGTTGGCGATGAAATGACCGGGGCGACCGGGGTATTCCCCCAGCATCGGCGCGCGCGTTCGGGCGCGGGGGCGTACACCAGCCCAACGCTCCAGAACCTCTGCACCGGCAAGCTGTGGCATTGCGGCGATGGCACGTGCAATCACCTGATCAAGCTGCGCATCAGGTTCGTCCGGGCGGATGAATTCACGCTCGCTGGTGGAGCCGATGGCCAAGGTGCCATCCGCATGCGGAATGATGTGCAACCCATCCGCATAAAGCTGTGGCACCGCACCCGCATCGTAGGCCAGCAGTGCGGCCTGTCCCTTGACGCCCGTGCCAACCAGACGCGGCGACAGGGCGTTCAGATCCAACAATCCCTGATAACCGGTGGCATGAACCACGTGCCCTTCGTCACGCCCGTCGCCGATGACCTCTACACCGCCAGCGCGCAGGGCCGCGACCAATGCAGCACAGGCACGGCGCGGATGCATGCGCGCCGAGAGCGTGTCGTGGATCACCATTCCGGTTGCGCTGGGCGGGCACCAGTCGCCGAAATCGGACGCCGGGCGCACATCCCAGTTCGCATGATCCTGCCACAGCTCGGCTGCGGTCTCGCGGCGTGCGTGGGCCAGTTGCAGCGTGCGCTCATCCGCGATGGGTTGCAGGCGGCCAAGGCGTCCATAGCCCGGCGAAACACCGCCGGTATCTTCGACCTTGGCCCAGAACCCTTCGGCCATCAAAAGGCTCTCAAGCTGAAACGCCTTCTTAGGGTTCCAGTTTTCCGGCACATGCGGGGCGAGCGCGCCGACCAGCCCGCCGCTTGATCCAGCGCCCGGCCCGGCGGGGTCGATCACCTGCACCTTGGCCCCGCGTTGGTGGCAGGCCCATGCGATCGACAGCCCAAAGATACCGGCGCCGCGCACGGTGATTTCAGCAGTTGCCATTTCCATGACCTTTCGTCAGGTTCGCCCTCGTGTCACGTCTCATCTAAAGGAATTCGCGATGGCAGACCAGCAGGCACGGCTGAGCTGGCGAGAGGGCGATTTGCCGGTCTCCGATCAGTTCGACGACCCTTATTTTTCGCTGCAAAACGGCCTGTTCGAGACCGAGCATGTCTTTCTAGCCGGCAACGATCTGCCGGCCCGGTTTCAGCCCGGTTTCCACATCGCAGAATTGGGGTTTGGCACTGGTCTCAACATGCTGGCCGCGTGGCGCGCGTGGGAAGAGAGCGGACAAGGCATGCCGCTGCGGTTCACCAGTTTCGAGGCCTTCCCAATGGCCCCAGCCGATATGGCACGCGCGCTGGAGGCCTTTCCCGCGATCACGCCATGGGCGGAGCGGTTCCTGGCGCACTGGACGGGCGGTGGACGCTGTGATTTGGGCAGCTTGCAGTTGGAGGTTGTCATCGGCGACGCGCGCAGGTCGCTGCCAGAGTGGACAGGACAGGCGAACGCCTGGTTTCTGGACGGGTTTTCGCCCGCCAAGAACCCGGAGCTTTGGCAAGAGGATCTGATGCAGGCCGTCGCGGATCATACTGTATCAAACGGTACCGCAGCGACTTACACAGCGGCCGGATTCGTCCGTCGTGGGCTGGAGACGGCAGGTTTCAAAGTAGAGCGCACCCCCGGTTTTGGGCGCAAGCGGCATATGACGCGGGCAATTTTGACTGATGAATTGAAAGGCTGAACCATGGAACAGGTCATGGCCAAGAACGACACCAGACTGGGCATCTTGCTGATGATCGGCGCAACGATTGTCTTTGCCCTGCAAGACGGGATTTCGCGGCATTTGGCGAGTGAATACAACGTCTTTATGGTGATCACTATTCGCTACTGGTTCTTTGCGGCCTTTGTGATCACGCTGGCACTGAAACAAAGTGGCAGCGTAAGGGCTGCCGCACAGACCAGCCAGCGGTGGGTGCAGATCTTTCGCGCCTTTGTGCTCGTGGCAGAGATTTGCGTCATGGTTCTGGCTTTTACCGTGCTTGGCCTTGTCGAGAGCCACGCGGTCTTTGTCTGTTATCCTCTGCTCATTGCGGCGCTCTCGGGGCCGATCCTTGGTGAACAAGTGGGCTGGCGGCGTTGGGCTGCGATTGGCGTGGGCTTCATCGGTGTGCTGATCATCCTGCAACCGGGATCAGGCGTGTTTCAGGTGGCGGCACTGATCCCGCTGCTGGCGGCGCTGATGTTTGCACTCTATGGCCTGCTTACCCGCTATGTGGCGCGTCGCGACACCACCGCGACCAGCTTTTTCTACACCGGCGTCTACGGCATGATTTTTGTGACGCCCCTGGGGCTTTGGTGGTGGGAGCCGATGACCGCACCGGATTGGGGCTGGATGGCGACCCTTTGTGTCACGGGCGCACTTGGGCATTGGCTCCTGATCAAATGCTACGAGATGGCAGAGGCCAGCGCCGTGCAGCCGTTTGCGTATATGCAGCTGCCGTGGGCCGCGATGATTGGTCTGCTGGTGTTTGGCGAGGATATGCGCACCAATGTGATCATTGGTGCGGCCATCGTTGTGGCGGCGGGGCTATTCACCTTTTGGCGCGAAAACCTGAAGCGTGCGGCCCGCTAGCTCGCGCGTGAACGGCTGGGGCAGCGGTGTTTGCCCCAGTCGCGCTCGGTAGACCGGCAGGCTTTCGGTGACGCGCATCACGTAGTTGCGCGTCTCGTTAAACGGGATGTGCTCGATCCAGTCGACCACATCCACCTCCGGGTCGCGCGGATCACCGTAGCGCTCCATCCATGCAATGGGGCGATGGGGGCCTGCGTTATAGCCTGCCGCCATCAGGACCACATTGCCGTCGAACTCTCCTGCGAGCCCCGCCAGATAGGCGGCGCCGAGCTTGGCGTTATATTGCCAGTCTTCGGTCAGGCGCGAGACCTTGTGATCGTCGAGGATGCCGAGGTCCTTGGCCACCAGTTCCGCCGTTCCGGGCATCACCTGCATCAATCCGCGCGCGCCCACATGGCTGATGACCACCGGGTCAAATTCGCTTTCGCGCCGGGCGATTGCCAAGACCATCTCAGACGCCATCGGCAGGCTCATCTGGGTGACAGGATGCAGGGAATAATAAGCGCCTGCCAGTTCCAGCCCGTCCTGGGCGGCACGTTTGGAGATCATCACCGCCAAGTGGGGCTGTTTCATATCCACGGCCATCTGGCCCAGTTGCAGCGCCTGATCCGGCGGGAGGCTTTCGACCAGATGGGTCAGGAACCGCTCGCCCAGCGACAGATCGCCTGCCTCCAGCAAAGCGATGCCAGCCTTGTAGACCGATGATTGCAGGAACGGCGCGCCCTTCCAGTCGGGCGCTTCGGGTGTGGTCAGGCGCGGATCAAACCCGCGCCCCAACGCCTGTGCGGAGAGTAGCCCGTAATAGGAACTCTGGAATTTTGCACCAAGCCTGTAGGCCGCGTGGGCCTTGTCGATTTCGCCCATCTGGGCATAGGCGCGCCCCAGCCAATACCCTGCACGCCCAACCGAGATCGGGCTTTCCACGGCGGCGAGGAAACGGGTGAAATGATAGACTGCAAGCTCGGCATCATCCAGTTTGCGCAGGGCGACATAGCCTGCGATCCACTCGTTGTCGGCATAGCCATAGCCTGCGTCGGGTTCAGAAAAATGGTAAGCGGCGAGTTTGTAGGCGCGGGTGTTGTCATTGTCGCGCATCAGTTGGCGCGCGAAATCTGCGCGCCGACGCAGCCATTTGTCCGGTTCTCCCAACGCCTTGGCAGAGGTGGAGCGCTCAAACATCATGGCAATTGCATCGTCCTGGCGCCGTTTGGCATCGCGCCACGCAAACCTGTCATAGGCCAGCCCCGCGTCATCTTGCAGGTTGGCAGGCACCGCAGCGATCGCCGCATCAACGCCATTGGCCTGTTCCTGCAAGGCAATCCGGGCTTCTGCCAGTTTGCGCGCCCCGTCGCTGACCAGCTCCAGCATCCGGCGCGAGGACACTTTGTGGCCATCCCACAAAAGCCGGTTCAGGCGCGCTTCGTGATGTTGGGCGAGCAGGGTCTTATGGCGCGCAAGATAGGCGTTCTGCACCTCCTCCGGCATTGCCATGCTGCGCCACGCGCGCACGATCTCTGCCTCGCCTTCGGTCTTGCGGCCCGCACCAATCAGCGCTTCGCCAAGGCTGAGCGCGCCTTCGGGGGTCTGTGCCTCAGATGTATCGCGGTAAAACGCAAGAACCGTCGCCTGTCCGGCGGTGGCGATGGCCTCCTCACTCTGGCGGCGCAGGTATTGCATGCCGGGCCAATCCGGGCGGCGGTCGATAAAGGACATGACATCGCGCGCAGTGCCTTTGCCGGCACGCAGGCGGTGCCATTCGATCACATCGCGGGCAATTGATCCCTCTTCGCCTGCGTCGATCAGGGCCTCTTGCCACTGGCCATCACGCATCAGGGGGAGGGCGGTATCAAGTCCGCGCGCATGCACGGGCGCGCCAAACAGGGTCGCGCAAATCAGCAATGAACAGGCGAGTCTGCGTGTCATCTCTTGCATTTTCCAGCAATCCGGGGATAGAGGCTGTGACGATAGTGCGTGTGTCGCGGGGTGCAACTCAATTTCCCGCCAGCGCGCCCGTCCGGGCAAGGATTTGCCCGCATCAAAACCACTAACTGGAGCGTTCCCATGTTCAAAGGCTCTATGCCAGCCCTCGTCACCCCGTTTCGCAATGGTGAGTTGGATCTGGATACGCTCAAACACTTGGTGGAATGGCATATTGCCGAAGGTTCGACCGGTCTGGTTCCCGTGGGCACCACTGGCGAAAGCCCGACGCTGACCCACGAAGAACACGAGTTGGTCATCAAAGTGGTGGTGGAAACCGCTGCTGGCCGTGTGCCGGTGATCGCCGGCGCCGGGTCCAACAACACCGTCGAGGCGATTCGCTTTGTCGAATATGCCCACCGGGTTGGTGCCGACGCGGCGCTGGTTGTGACGCCTTACTACAACAAGCCGAGCCAACGCGGCATGATCGCACATTTCAGCGCGTTGCATGACTGCGCCGACATCCCGATCATCATCTACAACATCCCGCCGCGCTCGGTTGTGGACATGACCCCCGCCACGATGGGCGAACTGGCAAAACTGCCGCGCATCGTCGGTGTCAAGGACGCCACTGGCAAGCTGGAGCGCGTCAGCCAGCAGCGTGCCTCTTGCGGTCCGGAGTTCATTCAGCTCTCGGGCGAGGATGCCACCGCGCTGGGCTTTAACGCACATGGCGGCGTGGGCTGTATTTCCGTCACCGCAAACGTCGCGCCAAAACTCTGCGCCGAGTTCCAGGCGGCGACATTGGCGGGCGACTACAAGACCGCGCTGGAGTATCAGGACCGCCTGATGCCATTGCATGAGGCGATCTTTATCGAGCCCGGTCTGGTGGGGGCAAAATACGGCATGTCGAAGCTGGGCCTGTGCTCTGAGGAAGTGCGCTCGCCGCTCACAGGGCTTGAGGACAGCACCAAAGCCAAAATCGACGCAGCCATGGCGCACGCAGGCTTGCTCTGATCGGTTTCAGTTATCACTGAATGCAACAGCCTCGGTTTTGCCGGGGCTGTTTTGTTTTGGCGAATTGTCTTGTGGTGGGACGCTGTTTCTACAGAACCTTGGCCAGATGCGCGGTCTTTTCGGGATTGCGGATCACATAGACCTTGGCGATCTGCCCGTCGCGGATTTCCAGCGCCGTGGCCTGAACCAGACCTTCCGGTTCCAGACTGAGGATCGCGGGCAGTCCGTTCAGCATCGCAAATCGCCAGCGTGGTGGCAGATGGGCGCCGGACTTGCGCGCCAGCCCTTCGGCCAGCCGCATCACCTTGTCGCGACCATAGATCGGGTTCAGTGTCGCGAGGACCTTGCCGCCGCCATCGCTGACCAGCTCCACATCCTGTGCCAGAAGCTGTGTCAGCGCCGCCATATCGCCGGTCTTGGAGGCACGAAAGAAGGCTTCGGTCAGGGCGCGCCCCTCGTCGGGTGCGACACGGGCCCGGGGGCGTTCGGCTTGGACATGGCGACGCGCCCGGGACACCAGCTGGCGGCAGGCGGTTGGGCTGCGGTCCAGTGCTTCGGCCACCTCTTCATGGGTGTTGCCGAAGACGTCGTGCAGCAGAAAGGCGGCACGCTCCAGCGGCGTCAGCCGCTCCAGCGCCAACAGCAACGCCACAGAGACATCGTGGTCCAGCGCATCCACCGGGTCCTCGGTCAGCAGCGGTTCTGGCAGCCATTCGCCCACGTAGGTCTCGCGTTTGACACGCGCCGATTTCAACTGGTCGAGACAGAGCCGTGTGACCACGCGCACCAGATAGCCGGTTGTGTCGCGCACCTCGGCCTGAGACACCGATTGCCAGCGCAGATACGCCTCTTGCAGGATATCCTCGGCATCCGCGACGCTGCCCAGCATCCGGTAGGCGACCGCGAAGAGACGCGGCCGCACCGAAAGGAACGCAAGGGTTCCGGTATCCTGTGGCTGCTGGCTCACGCGGCGCTGGCCTCCTCGGACGCAGGATGAGGCGTGCGAAATCCGATGGCAAGCCGGTTCCAGCTGTTGATGGCCCCGATCATCAGGGTCAGCGCAACCTGCTGGCGGGGTGAGAACTGCTCTGCCACCAGCGCGTAGTCTTCATCCGGGGCCGCCGTATCAGCCACGCGGGTCAGGGCTTCGGTCCATGCAAGCGCCGCGCGCTCCTGCGCCGTGTAGAGCGGGCTTTCGCGCCAGGCCGGCAGCAGGTGCATGCGATCTTCGCTCTCGCCCATCTTGCGCATGTCATGGGTGTGCATGTGCAGGCAATAGGCGCATTTGTTGATCTGCGAGGCCCGCAGTTTGACCAGTTCGATGATCGTCAGACTAAGGCCGGATGCTTTGAGGACCTCCTCCTGCTCCAGCATCGGCTTGAAGAGGTCGCCAGCCTCGGCAAAGGCGTTGAGGCGTTCGGTCATGGGGCTGTTCCTTTCACGTTGTGACGGTGATGGAAACAGGACGAAGCAGCCCCCGACAGTGTGACACAGGGGGGCAGATTTTTTAACGTTTGCCGTAATACAGCCCGACCACATGCTCGGCTTCTGCAAAGAACAGCCAGCGCGTGCACGCGACGCCTGCGATATGCAGAACCACCGCCAGCGCGGCGAGGAGGTGCTTTGCCATCAGCCCCTGAACCGGGAGCAGCAGGCACAGGAGCGGCAGGGCAATCGCAAGTGCAAAGCCGATCACCCGCAGGCGCGTCGCATGTTTGCGTCCGACCACATAGGCAAATTCCCGCAACAGGTAGTTGGTGCCGGTATGGGGCGGTTCAAAGGCGCGGACGTCCCCGCGTGCCCCCAACCCCGTTGCCGTGGCTAGCGAGGTGCCGGAGAGGGCAAAGGCGCGGTCGCCCTGATGCCAATAGGCCAGCAGCGTCAGGCCCGCCAGCGTCAGCAGCCCCATCGCCTGTTCCTCTTGCCCGGCAAGGAGGGCGCCGCCCGCGAGGCTGAGGGTCAGGAACAGCGCCGGGGTCAGGGGGACCATGTTCCAGCGTGGCACGGTCTTCAGCTGTGCGTAGATCATCGAGGTGGTAAAGACCGTGCCAAGGCTCAGCGCCGCCCCAAGTGCGCCCATAAGCGTCCAATGGCTCTGCAGGAACACCGCACCCGCGGCGTAGACGCCCATGGTGAGGAGGGCTGCGACGGCACAGCATCCCTCCCGCGAGAGCCAGCTGCTGCGCCATTGCGAGAAGGCCTTCCACGCGCGCTCGGGGTGGCCGAGGTGAAAGGTCGAAGCCAGCAAGCCCCCGACCGCCAGCGCGTAGGCGATCAGGTAAAAGACAAAGGCTACCATGCCGGTGACTTCGGGCATGCCGAGGCCGAGAAAGAACAACAGGCCAAAGCCGAGGCCCGAGAGGGTGGTGAAGACGATGACGGAGGGCGCGGGATGCATCAGTTTGACCCTCCGGGCAGTTTGTCCAACGCACGGTCAAGCCAGCCCAGGAAGCCGCCAGTATCCTCTGCCACCGGGGCGAGGAAGGGGGCAAGCACGTCGATCTGCTCTTGCGACTGTGAGAGCGTGTCCTTGGGGCGCGGCGGCAGGTATTTGTTGACAGGCTTCGTGCCCATCTCCGGCATCAGGTCCATGCCACCGCGCGCGGCCACCAGTTGCGAGACGTCGGAACCGGGATCGCCCAGATCGCCGAAATGCCGCGCGCCGGCCGGGCAGGTCCGCACGCAGGCGGGTTGGCGGTCTTCTTCGGGGAGGTTCTCATTGTAGATCCGGTCCACGCAGAGGGTGCATTTCTTCATCACCCCCGCCGCCAGGTCGAGCTCGCGCGCGCCATAGGGGCAGGACCAGGCACACAGGCCGCAGCCGATGCAGTCCTCCTCGTTCACCAGCACGATGCCGTCCTCGACCCGTTTGTAGCTGGCACCGGTGGGGCAGACGGTGACGCAGGGCGCGTCCTCGCAGTGCAGGCAGGATTTCGGGAAGTGAACCAGCTGGGCATGTCCTTGCTCCGGCTGCACCTCGTAGGAATGCACGCGGTTGAGGAAGGTGCCGGACGGATCAGCGCCGTAGGCGTCCTGATCCGAGAGCGGCGCGCCGTAGTTTTCGGTGTTCCAGCCCTTGCAGGAAATCACGCAGGCATGGCAGCCCACGCAGGTGTCGAGGTCGATCACCAGGCCCATCTTGCGGCTGGTGGTGTGCGGGAGGTCGGTCATGTCTGCGGGCCTCCGTTTGAGTTGAGAGGGTGGAGCCGGGGCTCTGCCCCGGACCCCGAGATATTTTTAAGAAGGTGAAGGGGCGAGGGGCTCATTTTCCGACCTTCCACGTTAGGGTTTTCGGGCCCTTGCCGATGGGGGAGGTTTGCGCCGGGGGTGCGGGCTGGCTTTCGCTCAGGCCGTCGGGCGGGGCGGCCTTCTCGATCTTGACCTTGAGATCGAACCAGGCGGCCTGGCCGGTGATCGGGTCGGAATTGGCCCAGCGGAGGCCGTCCCCCCTGGGCGGGAGCAATTCGTGGATCAGGTGATTGAGCAGGAAGCCTTTGGTCGCTTCGG
Source organism: Epibacterium sp. MM17-32 (assembly GCF_022348205.1). NCBI lineage: Bacteria > Pseudomonadati > Pseudomonadota > Alphaproteobacteria > Rhodobacterales > Roseobacteraceae > Epibacterium > Epibacterium sp. MM17-32. Next base: position 83,670 of record NZ_JAKRFC010000007.1, read on the forward strand.
GGGCGTCGTGGGACAGGGCCCAGGCCCCCTTGCGTTTGCCGATGGCGTTCCAGGTCCAGACCGTGTTGTCATTGAGGGCTGCCATCTCCAGCACCGGCACGGTGATTTCGCCATGTGGAGAGGTGACGCGGGCCCAGTCGCCGTCCTTGAGGCCCGCCGCACGCATCAGTCTGGTCGGGACATAGAGCGGGTTAGCCCCATGCAGCTGCCGCAGCCAGGCATTCTGGCTGCCCCAACTGTGGTACATCGCCATGGGCCGCTGGGTGAGGGCGGAGATGGTGAAGCCGTCGTTGCCCTGCTGGTCGGTCTGATACCAGATCGGCAGCGGGTCCATGGTCTGTTTCAGGCGCGCGCGCAAATGGTCGGGGGGCTGACGCTCGCCCTTGCCCTCGGCGGCGGCCTGGAATTTGCGCAGGGGTTCCACATAGAGCTGGAACAAATAGGGCTGCGGCGCGTCAAACAGGCCCATGCCCACCGCCCAGTCCTGATAGGCGCGGTTCCAGGGTTTGTAATATTGCGCCTCCTCGGGGATGTGGTTGAGGAAAAAACCGCCGTTTTTGATGTAGCTGTCCAGCTGACCCGGGTTCGGCGCGCCGCGTCCGGTCTCGGTTCCATCACCCCGAAACCCTGCCAGCGGGCCGATGCCCGGTTTGCGTTCGTGGTTGACGATATAGTCGGCATAATCCTGATATTTGGCGCTGCCATCCTCCGCCGTGAAGCCGGGCAGTTTCATTCGGTTGGCGAGCTGTACGAGTACGGTCTGAAAGCCGCGCACGTCGCGGTCAGGCTCCACCACCGGCCAGCGGATCGCATCCGCCGCGCCATCGGCCTCGCAGATCGGACGGTCGAGCAGCGAGATGCAGTCGTGACGTTCGAGATAGGTGGTGTCGGGCAGGATCAGGTCGGCATAGGCCACCATCTCGGACGAATAGGCGTCGGAGTAGATGAGATGCGGGATTACATATTCGCCGTTCTCGTCGGTGTCCGTCAGCATCTCCATCACGCCGCGCGTGTTCATGGAGGAGTTCCACGCCATATTCGCCATATAAAGGAACAGCGTGTCGATCTTGTAGGGATCGCCCGCATGGGCGTTGGAGATCACCATATGCATCAGCCCGTGGCTGGACATCGGGTTCTCCCATGTAAAGGCCTTGTCGATGCGCGCCGGGCTGTCGTCGTTCAGCAGCGCCAGATGCTCCGGCCCCTGGACAAACCCAAGGTGCGGCCCGTCGAGCGGCTTGCCCGGGGTGACGCGGCAATGGGGCGGCGGATGGGCGGTGGCGGGTTTGGGGTAGGGCGGTTTGAAGCGAAAACCGCCCGGCACTTCCACCGTGCCCAGAAGGATTTGCAGCACATGCAGCGCACGGCAGGTCTGAAACCCGTTGGCATGGGCCGAGACCCCGCGCATCGCATGCATGGAGACGGGGCGCCCGCGCATGGTCTGGTGTGTTTCGCCCCGGAAATCGGTCCATTCGCGCTGGATCTCGAAGGCCTCGTCAAAGGCGACGCGGGCGATCTCGGCCGCAATGGCGCGGATGCGCGTGGCGGGGACGCCACATTGATCGGCGACCGCTTCGGGGGCGTACTGGGGATCGAGATATTTCTCGGCCATCAGCCGAAAGACGGAGACATGGGTGACATCGCCCATCTGGAACGTGCCATTCAGATCGGGGCGCACCCCGTGCATGTCGTAAGGTGCAAGCTGGCCGGTGGTGCGGTTGATCACCAAGGGCGCGCCATGATCGTCGCGCAGGAACAGGCCAAAGTCGTCACTGTCGGGGTCCTGGTTCACGAGCACCGGCGCGTTGGTGTAGCGCGACAGATAGTCGAGGTCGATCTTGCCCGCCTTCATCAGCACGTGGACCAGCGACAGGATGAACAGCCCGTCGGTGCCGGGCGTGATGCCGACCCAATCATCCGCCACCGCGTTATAGCCGGTTCGGATCGGGTTCACACCAATGACGCGCGCGCCCCGGGCCTTGATCTTGCCGATGCCCATCTTGATCGGGTTGCTGTCGTGATCCTCGGCGACGCCGAACAGGAGAAACAGCTTGGTGTGATCCCAGTCGGGCTGGCCGAATTCCCAAAACGCCCCGCCCATGGTGTAGATACCGGCTGTGGCCATATTGACCGAGCAAAACCCGCCATGCGCGGCGTAGTTGCAGGTGCCGAAGTTCTGCGCCCAGAAACTGGTGAAGGACTGAGATTGATCGCGCCCGGTGAAAAACGCCAGCTTTTCGGGATGTTTGGCGCGCAGGGGCTCCAGCCAGCCTTGCGCGATATCCAGCGCCTCGTCCCATGAGATTTCCTCAAACTCGCCGGAGCCGCGCGGGCCAACCCGTTTCAAGGGCGCGCGCAGGCGCGAGGGGGCGTTGTGCTGCATGATGCCCGCGCTGCCCTTGGCGCAGAGCACGCCCTTGTTGACCGGATGATCGCGGTTGCCCTCGATATAGGCGACCTTGCCCTCCTTCATATGCACATTGATGCCGCAGCGGCAGGCACACATGTAACAGGTCGTCTTGCGGATCTCGTCCGAGACCGGCGGCGAGGTCTCCACCTCGGGTTGCTGGATTGTCATCTGGCCTCCCTAATAGTCCTGCGTCAGGTCAAAAGCGTGATCCCCACAAGTATGACCCCGGCGATAAACAGCGTCTCGACAATGAGAAGCGCGATGGCGGCGCCACCGACAGAGAGCACCTGTTTGAGGTTGCTCTTCATGCCGACGGCGGCAATGGCGATGAGGAGGAGCCAGCGTGAGCAGGCGCTGAGGAACTCCGTCACGGCCTCGGGGATGAGGCCAAAGGAATTGAGGGCCGCGAGCGCGATAAAGGCAACGACAAACCCGGGCAGCAGCGGCGGCTGCTTGCCTTCGGAGGGGGCCTCGGTCCGGGCGCGGATTACCAGCGAGGCAACAAGCACCACCGGGGCCAGCATGGACACGCGGATGAGTTTCACCAGCGTTGCGGTGTCGCCGGTGTCCTCCGAGATCGAGAACCCGGCACCGACCACCTGCGCCACGTCATGGATGGTGCCACCCAGAAAGACGCCGGCCTGGATCGGGTCGAACGCCATCAGGCGTGCCAGAATCGGATAAGCGATCATCGCGACCGTGGACAGCACGGTGACCCCCATCACGGTGAAGATCAGCCGTCGTTCGGAGCGGTCATCCCGGGGCAGAATGGCGGCGATCGCCATGGCGGCGGAGGCGCCGCAGATCGCGACGGAGCCCGCAGTCAGAAGGGCAAAACGCCAGCCGTGACCGAAGAAACGCGCGATCAGAAGGCCAAAACAGATGGTTGCCACCACGCCACCTGCGGTCAGCAGGATCAACGGCAGACCAAGGCCTGCCAGCACCATCATCGAGACGCGCACGCCAAGCAAGGCCACCCCGAAGCGCAACAGAACACGCGCCGAGAACGTGACACCGGGCACCGTTCGCCCTTCCTCACCGAGGAAGCTGACCGCAATCCCGAGAAGCAGCGCCAGCAGCATCGCAGGCGTCGCGTAGTGTTCGGCCAGAAACTGCGCCGTCACCGCGACGATGATGGACACCGCAACGCCGGGAAATATCTCCTTGGCGCGGGCGCGCAGGGCGTGAGGCGAAGGCAGCAGGCGAGCGGGCGTGGACGTGTTGGTCAATGGAAGTCTTTCAGGCAGAGGCGGGATGTCTTTGGATTTGGTGCATCATTTGTGTATCAATTTACCGTGGCGCTTCAAGGTGAAACAATTTGCTTTTCTACGTCCTGAAATTGGTACGTATGTTCCATTGTTTTGGAAAGGGGAGGGTATCTGTTTTGATCATGACGCGGTGATCGCGATCAGGTCACGGGTATCCGCAGCGATTTGTCGTTCTTCCTCGGCCGGAACGATCCACAGATCTGGGGTGCTGTCTGCGGCGCTGAGCCGCGCAGCGTTGGCGGCGTTGCCTTTCGTGTCCAACCGCGCGCCGAGCCACGCGAATCCTGCGATGATCTCGGCCCGGATTGCGGCGGCGTTCTCACCGATACCTCCGGTGAAGACGATCGCATCACAGCCGCCCATGGCCCCGATCAGACTGTGGCCGTGGCGAATGGCGGATTGGGTGAAATGAGCGATCGCAAACCGGGCCTCGGGGGTGTCGGCCGCTTCCAGCGCACGCATGTCGGAAAGGCCATGAGAGAGACCCTTGAGGCCGGACTGGCGGTTCAGCAGGGTCCTGGCCGCGTCCAGTCCCATTTCCTCGACCAACCGCAGGGTTGCATTGGCGTCCAATGTTCCCACACGGGTGCCCATGGTCAGCCCTTCGAGCGGGGAATATCCCATGGTTGTTGCCACCGATTGTCCGTTCAAGATCGCGCAGGCCGACGCCCCGTTGCCAAGGTGAAAGGCCAGCAGGCGGCGCGGCAGCGGTGCGCCGCTGATCTCGGGCAGGCGGCGGCAGAGCGCAGCATAGGAGAGCCCGTGAAACCCGTAGCGGCGCAAACCCAGAGCTTCGGCTTCGGGCGGCAGGGCATAGCGCTGGTTCACCTCCGGGGCGCTGGCGTGAAAGGCGGTGTCAAAGCTGGCGTATTGCGGCAGGTCGGGCGCAAGGTCACGCAGCGCATCGATCGCCGCGAGCGCATGTGGATTGTGCAGTGGTGCAAGCGGAACGCAGGCAGCAATCTCGTCCCGGACCTGCGGGCTGATGCGGGTTGGGGCGGTCAAAATGGTGCCGCCATGGACCACGCGGTGAGCCAGGGCACTCAGGTTCTCAGGTCCGAACCCTTCTCGTGTGAGGCGGCTGAGAACAACGGCCAGAGCCTCGGCGTGGCTGGGAAGGGGGAGGTGCTCGATCTCGTCGCCCATGCGCACCCGGCCCTGTTCGCCGATGCCCTCGGCAATACCGCTGAGGCGGAGTTGCAACCCTGTGTCGAAACACGCGAATTTCACCGATGAGGATCCGGTGTTCAGGACAAGGATGTCGCGTCGCGCTGTCATAGTGCCACCTTGAGGATGTTGAGCATGGCCAGAGTCGCGAGAAGCATCACCACCTTGCGCCGAAATCGCACCGGATCAGCACTGGCAAAGCCGCGCCCGCCGAGCCAGACACCGGCGCCCAGAATGGGGAATGCCATCAGAGCGCCCGCCACCGTCTCGCCGGTCACCAGCCCATGCGCGGACATGGTGGGCAGGGCCATCAGGTCGATACCGGTCAGGAAGACGATCATGGTGGCGCGGAAGGCTGCCGGGCTCAGGGCCTGCGCCGACAGGAATGCAGCAGTGGGAAGACCGCCGACCCCCGCTGCATTGGCAGTGCCTGCAATGATGCCCACGCCCCCGTGTCCCAGACGTCCGATGGGGCGTTTCAGCTGCCAGCCGCTCAGCAGCAGCAGGCTCAGCACGAGGATCAGTGCGGAGACCGCGATCCGCGCCTGTCCTGGATCGAGACGCGCCATGATGGCCACGGCCGGGATCACGGCGAGCGCGGCCCCGAACAGAAGCGCGCCCGCGCGGGACCAGTCCACATGGGGGCGAATGCCCTTGGCCTGAAAGGCGGTCATGGCGATTTCGCAGGAGAATACCACCGGGATCAGGGGCAGCGGGTTGGTGATCTGCGCCGCCAGCACAATGAAAATCGCGGAAAAACCAAATCCGGAGTAGCCGCGGATCACCGCCGCGCAAAACAGCGCGGCGGCGAGAAAGGCGCCCTGAGCGAGGCTCAGGTCAAATGGTAGGACCAGCGCGGTCATGCACCGTCCTGGGGCCGCATGTCGTCGGGTGAGATGCCTGCGACCTCGACCGGTTTTTTCATGGCGTCGCGGCGGAAGGGCTCGCCCAGTTCCTGGTTGATCAAAGCCTCGATCAGCGTTGTGATGCCGTTCTTCTGGTCTTCGATCGCCTGGTGCAGCGCGCTTGTCAGTTCGTCCATGGTGCGGGCCACGACACCTTTGAGGCCGCAGGCGCTCGCGATGCCGGCGTAGGAGACTTTGGTATCAAGCTCGGTGCCGACAAAATTGTCGTCGAACCACAGGGTCGAATTGCGCTTTTCCGCGCCCCATTGATAATTGCGGAACACTACCTGGGTGATTGCCGGCCATTCCTCGCGCCCGATGGCGGTGAGCTCATTGACCGCAATCCCGAAGGCGCCATCGCCGGCAAACCCCACGACGGGCGTGTCCGGACAGCCGATCTTGGCGCCCATGATCGCGGGGAGGCCATAGCCGCAGGGGCCGAACAGGCCCGGCGCCAGGTATTTTCGGCCAGCCTCGAACGCGGGGTAGGCATTGCCGATGGCGCAGTTGTTGCCGATGTCCGAGGAGATGATCGCCTCTGTCGGTAGGGCGGATTGGATCGCGCGCCAGGCCATGCGGGGGCTCATCCAGTCGGGCTTGTCCGCGCGGGCGCGTTGGTTCCAGCTGGTGCCCGGATCGTCGTCCTCGTGATCCATCGAGGCGAGCTGCTGTGCCCAGCGAGATTTGGTCTCGGCAATCTTGGCCTTGCGCGCCGCGCGGCCCGCATCGCCCGCCGTCTCCGAAAGCTGGTCGAGGATGCCCGTGGCCACTTTGGCGGCATCACCGACGATGCCGACACTCACGGGTTTGGTCAGGCCGATGCGATCCGGATTGATGTCGACCTGGATGATCCTGGCCTCACTGGGCCAATATTCCATGCCGTAACCAGGCAGGGTGGAGAAGGGGTTGAGGCGGGTGCCGAGACAGAGCACCACGTCGGCCTCCTTGATCAGTTCCATACCTGCCTTGGAGCCGTTGTAGCCCAGCGGGCCGGCAAACAGGGGATGGGACCCGGGAAAGGCATCATTGTGCTGATAGCCCACACAAACGGGCGCATCGAGCCGTTCGGCCAGCGCCATGGAAGCGGCAATCCCTCCCTTTGACAGGACCACGCCCGCGCCGTTCAGGATCACCGGGTTCTGCGCGGAGGACAGCAGCGCGGCAGCCTGGGTCACGGCGTGTTCGCCCCCGGCGGGGCGTTCAAACTCGACAATGGCCGGCAGGGCAATGTCGACGACCTGGGTCCACATGTCACGCGGGATATTGATCTGTGCCGGTGCAGAGGCGCGTTTGGCCTGCATGATCACGCGGTTCAGCACTTCGCAAACACGCGAGGGATCGCGGACCTCTTCCTGATAGGCGACCATGTCCTCGAACAGTTTCATCTGTTCGACCTCCTGAAAACCACCCTGACCGATGGTCTTGTTGGCGGCCTGCGGCGTCACAAGAAGAAGCGGCGTGTGGTTCCAGTAGGCGGTCTTCACTGCGGTGACGAAATTGGTGATGCCGGGGCCGTTCTGGGCGATCATCATGGACATCTTGCCGGTGGCGCGCGTGTAGCCGTCGGCCATCATGCCGGCAGAGCCTTCATGCGCGCAGTCCCAGAAGGTAATGCCCGCCTTGGGAAAGAGATCGGAAATCGGCATCATGGCGGAGCCGATGATCCCGAAGGCATGCTCGATGCCATGCATCTGGAGAGTTTTGACAAAGGCTTCTTCGGTGGTCATGCGCATGGATGCGGTCTCCTGTTGGTCTCGCGGCCATAGGTCCGGAGGAGATGGGTCTTTGTTCCGGTTTAGGCGGGGGCATGCAGAGGCGTTAGGGCCAGTTTCGCGGTGCCGTAGTGCCAGCCTGATCGCATCTCTTGCGATGGCGGAGGGCAAGAAGGGGGGGCGCTCCCGCCCCTTCGCAGATCGCATCAAAGATGCTTCGCTCAGGGTTGGGCCCGGCGCCGCGCTTTAGCGCGGCGCCGGGCCCAACGGGACGCGGTGTTTCGTCAGAAACGCCAAGGACGGGCGGGAGCTCCCCCGGCGGGCGTTCGAGGGCTGGGGGAAAGCCGGGATTGGTCAGGGACGGAAGGTGCGGATTGCATCGGCAACATGGGCAATGCCCTGCGGGATGCGGTCAGCGGCGATAGAGGAATAGCCGAGCCGATAGAAGTTGTGGCGCCGGGTCTCGCGCGCAAAGAATGGCGCGCCGGGTTCGATCAGAACACCTTTGTCGCGCAGCCCGTCGCCCAGCTGCCCCATATCCACATGATCCGGTGCCTGCATCCAGAGCGAGGAACCGCCATAGAGGTTGCGATCTGCGGGTGTCAGGCCATGGGTTGCCATTGCCTCCTCCAGAACCGCACGGCGTTCCTGCAACACCTTTGCGGTGCGGCGGATCTGCGCGTCGTAATGGCCGAGCGACAGGAAGTAGGCGACGGTTCGCTGGATATGTCCCGGCGGATGGCGCAGCACATTTGCGCGCAATGCCCGGGCCTGGCGAATGAAGGGTTCGGAGCCGACGAGGTACCCAAGACGGAGGCCCGGAAACAGGGATTTTGAGAAACTGCCGAGATAGATCACGCGCCCGTCGCTGTCGATCGACTTCAACGCGGGCGAGGGCTGGGTCCGAAAGGACATTTCGAACTCATAGTCATCTTCGACCACGATCGCATCGATGTCTCGTGCACGATCAAGCAGAGCTTTGCGCCGCGCCATTGGCATGGTCGCCGTGGTCGGGCTCTGATGGCTGGGGGTGGTGAAGACGACATCCGTATCCGCGGCGATCTGCTCGGGCGGCAGCCCGTCCCTATCCACTCCGATCACGTCGAGTGCGCTGCCCGTGTGGCTGAGTTGATCGCGCAGCGTATAGTAGCTGGGATCCTCGATCGCCGCCTTGCGTCCCGGTTGCAGCAAGAGCTGCACAACTGTCCAGAGCGCATTCTGCGCGCCGAGCGTGATCAGGATTTCCTCGGGGCGGGCGATGATACCGCGGCGGGGCAGCGTGTGGCGCGCGATATATTCGATCAGGAGCGGATCATCCTGATCGAAGTAGTCCCCTGTCATCGCGGCGAAATCCTTTTGCCCCAACGCGCGCAGGGCGCAGAGCCGCCAGTTCGCGTGGTCAAACAGGCTGGCATCGGCCTGCCCATAGATGAACGGGTAGCGATAGCTGCGCCAGTCTTTCGGTTTGCGCGGGGTATCACCACCCGTAAACGTCCGGGTGATGGTGCGGTTCCAGTCGACCCGTTCCTGTCCGCGTTCCGTCGGGGCAAAGGAGGGGGGCACCGGGGCTGTTTCCGATACGAAGAACCCGGAACGCCCACGCGCCATCAGGTAGTCATTCGCCACCAGCTCGGTGTAGGCCAGCGTCACCGTGATGCGGCTGACCCCGAGATGCGCGGCGAGTTTCCGCGACGAGGGCAGTTTTTCCCCGGCTCGAAACCGTCCGGAGAGGATGCCAGCAGCGATCATCTCCTGGATCTGAGCCTGGAGTGTGCCCTGCGCGTCGGGATTGAGGAAAAAGGTCTCGACTGAGATAGCCATGCGGCACACCGTAATCTGGACTTAAGTCTGTGGCAATCTGGACTGCGACCCTTGAGCGCCGATTTTCGCCGCTTGTGCAAGTTTCAATCGCAGCAGTCGGTTACCGGACTTCTGGGGCCGAAAGAAATCGGGCATTGAATCCCTCCTAAAAAAACTATAAAACTAGTTTTATAGAATCAATTTGGAGCGGTCACATGGATCTGTCCCTCGCAGCCCAGGGCTTTGCCGCCATGGGCGCAGAAGCACGGCTCGAGGTCCTGCGCGTTTTGGTGCGTGCGGGGGAAACGGGTTTGACAGTGGGCGAGGTGCGCGACCGCACCGGTATCGCGGCCTCGACACTGGCGCATCATCTGAAATTCCTCGCCGCAGCGGAGGTGGTGGTGCAGGAAAAAGCCGGCCGCAGCACGATCTGCCGGGCGAATTTCGACCACCTTCAAAACCTTGCAGGGTTCATCCTGAGCGAATGCTGCCAGGATGCGGAAATGGGCTTCAATCGAAAGGTTGCGAACGATGGCTGATACATCTCTTTCTCCTCGCCCGATGCGCGCCGCTTGGGGTTGGGTGCAAAGCCCATGGACGCTTGGAGCGCTGATCCTTCTTTTGGTGGCGCTTCTGGATAGTGCAAATTTCTGGCCGGTGCTGACATTTGCGGCGGCGGCGCTGTTGTCGACATCCAAGTACATTCTCTTTGCGGTGACGCTCTTGGCGTATCTGAAGGCCACAGGCGCGGAAGCACTGGTCGCGCGGGCCTTTGTGGGGCGCGAGACCCGGATGATCCTGTTTGCAGCACTTCTTGGCGGGCTGGCGCCGTTCTGCTCCTGCGAGGTGATCCCGTTTATTGCCGGGCTTCTGGCGCTGGGTGCGCCATTGGCAGCGGTGATGGCGTTTTGGTTGTCCTCCCCGCTGATCGATCCGCCAACCCTGTTGATCACGGCAGCGGCTCTTGGTTGGCCCTTCGCCATCGCCAAGGCGGTGAGCGCGGTCGCGCTGGGCCTCTTTGGTGGGTTCGTTGTGAAAGCGCTGCGCGGTGGCGGGCTGTTTGCGCAGCCCCTGAAGAAAGAGCCGGTCAAAAGCTGCTGTGGGTGCGGCACGCCCAAGGCTGAACAACAACCCAACTGGCGGTTCTGGCAAGAGGCCGAGCGGCGCGATACTTTCCGCAGTCAGTTTGTGGAAAACGCTCTGTTCCTGCTGAAGTGGCTCGCCTTTGCCTATGTGCTGGAAGCGCTCCTGGTGACATATGTGCGCCCCGAGTGGATTGCTTCGCTGGTGGGGGGCGAAGGGATCGTGCCAATCGCAACCGCTGCCTTGGTCGGGATGCCTGCGTATCTGAACTCTTATGTAGCGCCGCCGCTGCTGGCCGGATTGATGACCCAAGGCATGAGTGCCGGTGCGGCGCTGGCCTTTATGGTGGCTGGTGCCGTGAGCTCGATTCCGGCGATGGCAGCGGTCTGGTCGCTGGTCAAACCACGGGTCTTTGCCACCTATCTGGCGTTGGGCATTTCCGGAGCGATCCTGTCGGGCATCGTGTTCCAGATGGTCTGATAGGCAGGTCGGCGGGGGTGCTCCCGCCGACTCACGCCCCATGCTGACGCATGCGACATGAGTCGTTGGGCCGCGCGCCTTCGGCGCGGTTCTGCTGAGAAGGCTCTGAGGGGCAGGTGTGCCCGTCAGAGCCTATTTCGATTGTGCATAGAGGCGCGCGTCAAGGACAAGCCGCCCTTTGGGCGGGGCCTTGCGGCCTCCTTGACCCGCACTCAGCGCGTGGACATATGGGCGAGATTTGCGCGCACCATGGGCCATTCTGCCGCGGTAATGGAATAGACGGCCGTGTCGCGAATTGTTCCATTGGGCAGGATGCTATGTGCCCGCAGGATACCATCGAGTTTGGCGCCGAGGCGCTCGATCGCAGTGCGGCTTTGGCGGTTCAGCACATGGGTGCGAAACTCGACCGCGATGGCGTCTTTTGCCTCAAAGGCGTGGGTGAGCATAAGCTGTTTGATCTTGGTGTTGAGACCGGTGCGCTGTACCGATTTGCGATACCAAGTGGAGCCGATCTCGACGCGCCGATTCGTGTGATCGACATTCATATAGGTGGTCATGCCTACCGCGCGCCCTGTCGCATCAAGGATGGCAAAGGGAACCATACTGCCCGCGTCCTGCAGCGCGAGGCGACGGCTGATTTCCTGTTCAACGCCCTCCGGGGAAGGCACGGTTGTGTACCACAAGTGATGAAGAGCGCCATCTGCGGCAGCGTCTACCAGTTCCGGTGTGTGGTCATACGTGAGCGGAACAAGGTGCGCGCCCTCAGCTGAGAGGGAAATCGGGGTCATCCACATGAGGAGAGGCCTTCTGTCTTGGGTGGTCTGCCTCGTGGAATGAAAGAAAAGGTGGCCCTGTGAAAAGAGCCACCTTTTGAAAATTGCATCAGGCCAATTTCCAGCGTCAGCCGAAGACAGTCGTCAGAGCCTTGTCCACCGCATCGGTGATCTTGTCGATGTCATCGGCTGTGGCAATCAGCGCGGGCGAGAAGCACAGCGTGTTGTTGCGACCGGGCACCGAGCGGTTGGTGACGCCAATGATCACGCCGTGCGTTCCGCATTCCGCCACGACTTTTTGTGCCAGCGCCTCGTCCACCGGCTCTTTGGTGTCACGGTCGGTGACGAGTTCTGCGCCAAGGAACAGACCCTTGCCGCGCACATCGCCGATGACGGCGTGCTTTTCCTGCAAGGCCCGCAGGTTGGACATCATCCGCTCGCCCATCTTGGTGCAGTTCTCAAGGAGGTTTTCGTCCTCGATGATGCGCATGTTTTCCAATGCTGCGGCGGGGCCTGCGGTGCAGCCGCCAAAGGTGGAGATGTCGCGGAAGTAGTTCATCTTGTCTGAGGCATCGTCCTTGAACAGATCAAAGACCTCCTCTGTTGTGACCATGCAGGCGATGGCGGCATAGCCGGAGGCGACGCCCTTGGCCATGGTCACGAAGTCGGGTTTGATGCCGTAGTGCTGATAGCCGAACCAATGGGTGCCGGTGCGCCCGATGCCGCAGACCACCTCGTCGATGTGCAGGAGCACGTCGTATTGCTTGCAGATCTCCTGCACGCGCGGCCAGTAGCCTTCCGGGGCCTCAATGACGCCGCCGCCTGCGGTGACAGGTTCGAGGCAGAGCGCGCCAACCGTCTCGGGGCCTTCGCGCAGGATGACCTCTTCGATCAGATTGGCGGCGGCGATGCCGAAATCCGCGCCCGAGAGATGATCCAGACCCAGCTCGTGCTTGCGGTATTCCATGCAATGCGGCACCCGCACAAAATCAGGTGCAAAGGGGCCGTATTGCGCGTTGCGCTCGTCCTGACCGCCTGCGGACATCGCCGCCAGGGTGGAGCCGTGGTAATCCCGATCACGATAGAGGATCTTGGTTTTCTTGCCGCCGTATTTCTTGTGCGCGATCTGGCGCACCATCTTGAAGGCCTTCTCGTTGGCCTCGGAGCCGGAGTTGCAGTAGTAGACACGCGACATGCCGGGCATCTTCTCGATCAGCTTTTCGGCATAAAGCGCGCCCGGCACCGAGCCTGCGGCCTGCGCGAAATAGCACATCTTCATCATCTGGTCGTAGACCGCCTTGCAGATGCTTTCGCGCCCATAGCCAACGTTTGCGGTCCAGACCGCACCGGACACCGCGTCGAGCCATTCCTTGCCGTTCTGGTCCCAAACGCGCATGCCCTTGCCTTCGACGATGATGCGGGGATCGGAGGTTTCAAACGGTTTGTGCTGGACCAGATGGTGCCAGACATGGGCCTTGTCGGCCTCGATGACGTGGCTGAGGTCGTTGTCGCTGAACGTGCCATGCATGACATGTTCCTTTCTTGGCTACTCGGGGTTCGGTGGTCCGGCCGACGCGCGGACGGACTCGGTCAGTGATTACCAAAGAGGAAAACCTCAGAGCGCGATAGGGCCAGTTCAAGGTGAGAGTTGAGACCAATTTGGGGCGCTGCTTGCAGAAAATTGCGACCAGAGCGGGGTGAAGTGCTTGAGCATGAACGCCCCTGACGGCAGGGTGATGCGGTCGCTAGCGCGCGCCCGCGCATCTGCATCAACAGGAGAGTTCAGTGACGGACTACAGGATCATGGTGGCGCCCAATGGTGCCCGGCGTCGCAAGTCGGATCATGCGGCGCTTCCGATCGCATCGTGGGAACTAGCAGCGACCGCAGCGGAATGTCATCGCCTGGGCGCTCATCGTCTGCACATGCACGTGCGGGATCAGGACGGGTGTCACAGCCTTGATGCAGGCCTGTATCGCGAAGCACTGGCGGCAGTTGGCGCTGCCGCGCCCGGGATGGGCATCCAGATTACGACGGAGAGTGCCGGGATCTTTGACGTTGCGGCACAGTTGGCCTGTTTGGAGAGCTTGCGCCCGTCGGCGGCGTCGGTGTCGGTCCGGGAAATGGCACGGGACAGAGATCTTGCCCGGCGCGCCTATGCCGTGGCCGCAGAGGCGGGGACCGAGGTGCAGCATATCCTCTATACACCCGATTGCGTGGCGCAGCTGACCCGCTGGTATCAGGACGGCACCGTGCCGGAGGATATGCGGGATGCGATCCTGGTTCTTGGTCAATATGCCAGCGGTCTGGAGGCCAGGCCGGATATGCTGCCCGCATTCCTTGCTGAAATCGCGCCGCTGGAGCTGAACTGGACGCTCTGTGCCTTTGGCGGGGCCGAACATGCGTGCCTGTTGGCGGCGATCGAGGCCGGAGGGCAGGTGCGGATCGGGTTTGAAAACAGCCTTGGCGCGCAGGGGGCGCCCCCATGGGTGGACAATGCCGCCTCCGTCGCGGCCTTCATCGAGGCGGCGGCCGCGCGTGGCCATCGCCTTGCGCCCTTGGATACAGATTTGCGAGCCTCGTCATGAGCCATGTTTTTCCACGTCATAGCAAGTCCACACCGCCGGTCGCCGTCGCCGGAGATGGTTGCTATCTCATTGATACCAATGGCAAACGCTACTTTGACGGCTCCGGCGGTGCGGCGGTCTCCTGCCTCGGTCATTCCGACGCCGCGGTGATCAAGGCGGTGCAGGATCAGGTGGCGCAATTGGCCTTTGCGCATACAGGCTTCATGACGTCTGAACCGGCGGAGGCGCTTGCGGATGTACTGATCTCGCAGGCGCCGGGGGCGCTTGACCGGGTTTACTTTGTCTCCGGCGGCTCTGAGGCGACCGAGGCGGCGATCAAACTGGCACGACAATACCACCTTGAGCGAGGTGAGCCGCAGCGCCGGCATCTGATTGCACGGCGGCAGAGCTATCATGGCAATACGCTCGGTGCGCTTGCAGCGGGCGGGAATGCGTGGCGTCGGCGGCAGTTCGATCCCTTGCTGATCGGCGTGTCGCATATCGCGCCCTGTTATGAATATGTCGACCGCATCGAGGGCGAGAGCAGCTTTGGCTATGGTCAACGGGTGGCCAATGAACTGGAGGCGGAGATCCTGCGCCTCGGGCCGGACACCGTGATGGCCTTCATGGCGGAACCGGTGGTCGGGGCGACACTGGGCGCGGTGCCGGCGGTCGAGGGGTATTTCAAACGTATCCGCGAGATCTGCGATCAATATGGCGTGCTGCTGATCCTTGACGAGGTCATGTGCGGCATGGGGCGCACCGGTCACTTGTTCGCTTGTGAGGCCGATGGGGTCGCGCCGGATATTCTCTGCATCGCCAAAGGACTTGGTGCGGGCTATCAGCCCATCGGCGCCATGCTCTGTACTGCCGCGATCTATGATGCGATCGCCGCGGGATCAGGGTTCTTCCAGCACGGCCACACCTATCTTGGTCATCCGGTTGCAACCGCAGCCGGGCTGGCTGTGGTGACCCAGATGCTCGAACGCGACCTGATTGCCCGGTCTGCGCAGATGGGGGAGCGTCTGCAGGCCGCGCTGGTTGACCAGTTCGGGCAGCATCCCCATGTGGGCGACATCCGGGGTCGCGGTCTGTTTCGTGGCCTTGAATTGGTGCAGGACCGGGAAAGCAAGGCTCCGTTTGATCCTGCGCATACTGTGGCGGCACGTGTTAAAAAAGCGGCCTTTGAGGCGGGGCTCATCTGTTATCCGATGTCGGGTACCCGAGACGGCCGCAGCGGCGACCATGTGCTGCTCGCCCCGCCTTTCATCATGACGGATGATCAGATCGACGAGGTGACGGACAAGCTCGCGGTGGCGCTGGAGCACGCGTTTACTGTTTGAACGCCCTTCGGGCTGGCGGTGAGGCCGCCCGAAGGAGGGATCGTCAGAGCAGCCGGTTCAAATAAGTGCCATAGCTGTTTTTCTTGAACAAGTCCACCCGCTCTGCCAGCGCGTCCCGGCTGATCCAGCCCGCATGATAGGCGATTTCCTCCAGACAACCGGTCTGCAGGCCCTGACGCTCGTGCAAGGTGCGAACAAAATTGCCCGCATCCAGAAGGCTGCCATGGGTGCCGGTGTCAAGCCAGGCATAGCCGCGCCCCATGGTTTCGACCGAGAGGGTGCCGTCGTCGAGATACATCTGCAAAAGATCGGTGATCTCCAGCTCGCCCCGAGCGGAGGGCTGGACCTCCTTGGCACGTTGCGGCGCCGTGCCATCCAGAAAATAGAGCCCCGTTACCGCGTAATTCGACGGCGGCACTTCGGGTTTTTCAATGATCTGCTGCGCCCGCCCTTCGCCATCAAAGGAGACCACGCCGTAGCGCTCGGGATCGGAGACGTGATAGCCAAAGACAGTGCCGCCCACCTCCTTGGCATCCGCCGCCGCCAGAAGGCTCGGCAACCCATGGCCAAAAAAGACGTTATCGCCCAGCACCAGCGCCGAAGGCGCGCCCGCGAGGAACTCTTCGGCCAGAATAAAGGCCTGCGCCAGACCATCGGGGCTGGGTTGCTCCACATAGGTCAGGCTGACGCCCCACTGGCTGCCATCGCCCAAGAGGCGCCTGAACTGATCGGCGTCCTGCGGCGTGGTGATAACGCAGATCTCGCGAATACCTGCAAGCATCAGCACCGAGATCGGATAATAGATCATCGGCTTATCATAAAGCGGCAGGAGCTGCTTTGAGACAGCCATGGTGATCGGATAAAGCCGGGTGCCGGAGCCTCCGGCGAGAATAATACCTTTGCGCTGCGTCACTCTGCGAGCTCCTTTAAAATATCCTGCAAACCGCTGCGCCAATCGGGCTGCGGGATGCCAAAAACAGTCTCTAACGTGGTGCAATCCAGCCGTGAGTTCAGTGGCCGTACCGCCGGGGTTGGATAGTCAGATGTGGGGATGTCCGCCACCTCGCAGGCCAGACCGCTTTGGGCAAAGATCTCTGCAGCAAAGCCTGCCCAGCTGACATATGGCGCGCCCTGCAGGTGGTAGATGCCGGATTTTGCAGGCTCCGCACGCAGCTGCCCTGCCATCTCGACACAGGCCCGTGCGATGTCACGCGCTGGCGTTGGCGCGCCGATCTGATCGCCGACAATCGTCAAGCGATCCCGTTCCGCACCAAGGCGCAGCATGGTCTTAACGAAGTTATTGCCATGGGCCGAGACCACCCAAGAGGTGCGCAGGATCGCATAAGTCCCGCCCGCCGCGATCACCGCCTCTTCGCCTGCGCGTTTGCTGCGGCCATAGGCATTGGGCGGCGCCACCGGATCATCCGTCTGCCACGCCGCCGTGCCACTGCCCGCAAAGACATAATCGGTCGAGATATGGACAAAGGGAATACCCGCCTGCACGCAGGCCGCCGCCATCGCACCGGGGGCCGCCCCGTTGATAATAGTGGCCAGTTCTTCCTCAGATTCGGCCTTATCAACCGCCGTATAGGCGGCGGCATTGATCACCGCCTGCGGGCTGATCTCCCGAATGAGCGCAGCACAAGCCCCGGGGTCCGACAGATCCGCACGCGCACGCCCCACAGAGATCACCCCCTCATAGCGCGTCAATTCCCGCGCCACTTGCCCGGTTGCGCCAAACACAAGGATGCTCATATCCGCCCCTTCTTCATCTTTTCCCAAATACCTCCGCCGGAGGCCCCTGCCCGCACGGGCAGGCTCTTATGCCTTTACGCCCAGACGCTCACCCACGCCCTTGCGGGACTGAAGTGCGCGCCACCAGTCCTCATTGTCGAGATACCATTGCACGGTTTTCGCCAGACCTTCCTCGACGGTCACCGAAGGCCGCCAGCCCAGCTCCTCGCGGATACGGGTGGGATCGATCGCATAGCGCGCATCATGGCCCGGACGATCGGTCACAAAGGTGATCTGCTCTTTATAGGAGGCCCCGTCGCCGCGCGGGCGCTTGTCATCAAGGATCGCACAGAGTGTTTCGACCAGCTCAAGGTTGGTGCGCTCATTCTCGCCGCCCACATTATAACTGCGCCCGTTTTCGCCCTTCTGCAACACCAGCAACAGCGCATCTGCGTGATCTTCCACATAGAGCCAGTCGCGAATGTTGGAGCCATCGCCATAGATCGGCAGGGCCTTACCGGCGAGCGCATTCAAAATCACCACCGGGATGAGTTTTTCCGGGAAGTGAAAGGGGCCGTAGTTGTTGGAGCAATTGGTCAGCACCACCGGCAGCCCATAGGTCTCATGCCAGGCGCGCACCAGATGATCGCTCGAGGCTTTGGAGGCCGAATAGGGCGAGCGCGGATCATAGGCGGTCTCTTCCGTGAACATCACCGATTTATCCGCCGGCAAACTGCCATAGACCTCATCGGTCGAGATATGATGAAAGCGGAAATGGGCGGGCTTTCCAACCGCCACCCAGAATTTGCGCGCGGCTTCGAGCATGTTGAAAGTGCCGGTCACATTGGTCTCGATAAAATCACCGGGCCCATCAATCGAGCGGTCCACATGGCTCTCGGCGGCCAGATGCATCACCGCATCCGGCGCGTGCAGCGCAAAGATCCGATCCAATGCGGCACGGTCGCGGATGTCGGCCTGCTCAAACGCATAGCGCGGGCTCTCGGAGACACTGGCGACATTGTCCAGACAGGCCGCATAGGTCAGCGCATCCAGATTGACCACCTCATGGCCCGCCGCGATCGCCTGGCGCACCACCGCAGAGCCGATAAAACCCGCGCCCCCCGTCACCAATATCTTCATATGTCCCGCTCCTCGCCTCGTGATGCTGTTTCATGCTCGGCCAGCCACGTGACCGGGGCTTTGTGTCTTATGGCCTGGATCGACCCCGCGCTGCAACGCGTCCAAAGGGTTTGTTGCGCAATCGGAAGAAGTGGCTTTCGTAGTAGCGAAAGCTCACCTCCGCAAGCGCCAGCGTGCCGCCCCAATACAGCAGGATGAAAGCGATGCTGTCCTGTGCCAGGTCCAGAACGCCGGCTCCGATCGTCACTACATGTAGCACCATGAGGTGCAGCAGATAGATGCCGTAGCTTACGGTTCCGATGCGGGCCAGCGGGCGCAAACGAAGCAATGGATGAAGCCAGCCTTCTTCGTGCAGGACCAGGGTTGCGAGCCAAGTGGTCATGGCTAGATGCACCAGAAAATAGGGCCAACCGGCCAGGACCTGTGGCAAGAGGCCAAACAGTAGCAATAACAGCATCAGCAGGCAAAGCAGCGCAGCGACGGGCGCGCAGAACAAGCGCCACAGCATCGCGAACCCGCGTGGCTGATGCAGCATCAGAGCCAAACCCGCGCCCATCAGAAGCGGTGCGTAGGTGGCATCCGGAAGATGCACGTGCAGGGGCCCCCAGGAAAACGCACGGATGCCAAAGATCTCCAGTGCTCCGGTCACCGCGACAACATTCACAAGCACACCGAGGCCGAGGGCCCAGCCCCAGAGACGTTGCGGAAGGCAGATCATCGCCAGGGGCCAGATCAGATAGAACTGCTCCTCCATCGACAGGGACCAGGTGGGATAGAGCGTTGGAATGTGATCGGTGAGAAAATTGGCGAAAAACAGATAATAGGCGGGCCAGAGCTGGAGCGTTTCGGCATGGCCGCGCCAGAACAGGAAATAGGATCCGGCGAGCGTCACCACCAGATAGTAAAGCGGCAGGATGCGCAGGGCGCGTCGCCAGAAGAACCCGCGCAGCGAAATCGTCCCGTCCCGATCCCGCTCCCGAAGGAGCAATGTGGTAATCAAGAAACCGGAGATCACAAAAAACAGGTCTACCCCGAGAAACCCCCGGGACCAAGGTCCACTGTCCTGCGCCAATGCGCTGTGATGGATCAGAACCGCCAGGATCGCCAGCGCCCGCAAGCCGTCGAGCGCCCCAAAGCGGGTCCGCTCCAGATAGGCGCGATGGGCTTGGGACGCGGTCAGGGCTTGCATGGGATCAGAAGGTGAAGGGGGTTTGGAACTCTGCCAGCGCCGGTGCGGCTGTGTCCTTCTCAGACAGGATCGGCTGGCCGGAAAACCCCCAGTCGATGCCGCAGCTGTCCCAGCGCACGGCACCGTCACATTCGGGCGCGTAGTAGTCGGTGCATTTATAGATGATCTCGGTCATCGGCGCGCGGGTGATAAACCCGTGCAGGAATCCTTTGGGCACCAGCATCTGTCGCCCGTTCTCCGCCGTCAGCTCAACCCCGACCCAGTCTCCGTAGGTGGGAGAGCCCTTGCGGATGTCGACCACTACATCAAACAACGCGCCCTGACCGCAGCGTACCAGTTTGTCCTGGGCATGGGGCGGGGCCTGAAAATGCAGGCCGCGAATGGTGCCGACCTCGGCCGACATGGAGTGATTGTCCTGCACGAAGTTCAGATCGATCCCATGCGCTTCCATCCGCTTGCGGTTCCAGCTCTCGGAAAAGAACCCGCGGGCATCGCCAAAGCGCTGCGGGGTGATAATCTTCACGCCCGGGAGGGCCGTGTCTTCAATCTGCATCCAGTGATCTCGCTCTTTGGCTTTGGGCGTTCTTGTGCTGCGACATTGAGGCGGATACCGGTTGCAACGAGGGCGGGGCCATTTTTCGTGCGCACGGTGCGTCTGCGGCAGGGTGATTTGAGTTGTATCAGAATTGTTGGGTCTCTCAAGAGAGGTGATAAGACCCCTCAACATGCCGGTCAGGGCATTGCAGCAGATGCACACTCCGCGCGCGCCCCCTGTCACGCGGCTTTGATTGTATCGAGAACACTGCCGATCATTGCGCCGTGGCACGTCCGTGTACCACTATGCTGCGGGCGCGGGATCGGCGCAGTATCGGCGCGGTGGTCACAGAACAAAGGACGATGATAATGAGCCAGTATACCCAAATTTCCGGTTTGTCCGGGGGCGGCGCGACATGCGATCTGCGCAGCGATACGGTCACCCGTCCCGATGCCGGCATGCGTGCGGCCATGGCGGAGGCAGAGGTTGGCGATGACGTCTACGGAGAAGATCCAACGCTCAACCGTTTGGAGCAGAGCCTGGCGGAACGGGCGGGCAAGGATGCGGCCTTGTTCTTGCCGACGGGAACCCAAAGCAACCTCGTCGCCATGCTGGCCCATTGCGGGCGCGGTGAGGAGGTGATCTCCGGGCGCGATTATCACGTGTACAAATATGAGGCAGGCGGTGCCTCGGCGTTGGGTGGGATTATTCTTGATCCGCTGAAGGTCTCTGCGGATGGCGGGTTGGAACCTGCTGATATCGCCGCTGCGGTTAAAGAAGATGACTCGCACCATCCGATGTCGCGGCTGTTGTCATTGGAAAACACTCATAACGGCAAGGCAGTGTCGCTCGCACGCCTTGATGCCTGTATCGCCCCGGCCCGCGAGGCGGGATTGTCGGTGCATCTGGATGGAGCACGGGTGTTTAACGCGGTGACAGAACTGGGGTGTGATCTGGCTGAGATTGCCAAACGCTTTGACAGTGTTTCCATCTGCCTGTCCAAAGGGCTCGGGGCACCTGTCGGTTCTGTACTGGTGGGGCCGAAGGATCTGATCACGCGGGCGCGCCGTTTACGCAAAATGGTGGGCGGCGGCATGCGTCAGGCCGGTGTACTGGCAGCGGCGGGGCTTTATGCGCTGGATCACAATGTGACCCGGCTTGCTGAGGATCATGCAAGGGCAGCCGCGCTCGCTGAAACCCTGCGCGCATTGGGGGCAGGTGCCGTCGATCACAATACCAACATGGTCTTCTTCACCCCCGCCGAAGGTGACAACGCGGCGCTGGGCGTGGCCCTGGCCAAAGCGGGTGTGGTCCTCTCTGCCGGAGGCACCGGTGCCATCCGCATGGTGCTGCACAAGGACGTCACCAGCGAGGGGTTTGATGCGACCCTTGCCGCGCTCAAATCCTATTATAACTAAGGTTTAGTACGAGGCGGGGGGCCCTCCCGCCCCCGATCCAAGCAGCAATAGCTGCTTTGCTCGGCGTTGGGCCCGGCGCCGCGCCAAAGGCGCGGCGGGTCACGCCTGACGCTGAGCGACGTGTTACTGCCGCCAGCGAGATCTCAGGACCTATAGGTTCGCGTGGGCTTTTTTGAGATCCGCGCGCGCCTGAAGAAATGGTCCAGCACCGTAACTCAGCCTGGATGCTCCAAGTGCGGTGGCTGCATTGATCACGCGCAGATCTCCGATCATCATAAGGTTCACAGGATCGGTGGCGCTTTCGACGATTTGCGCGATCAGATCGGGCGCTGTCAGCCCCGGTACAAAAAAGCAGTTGGCCCCGGCCTCTGCATAAGCAGCCTGACGTTGGAGGGCGTCCGGGATCTTGCCCGGGTGTGTCGCGGGGGCGGTGCCGAAAAAGAGATCGGTGCGGGCGTTGATAAAGAGCGGCACGCCCTCCTCGTCAGCGACAGCTCTGATGGTCCTGATCCGCTCCGCCTGGGTGGCTATCGCATGCAGCCCCGCGCCATTGAGCACTCGGTCCTCAAAATTGATCCCCACGGCCCCGGCGCGGATGATTTTGCGGGTGTTTTCGGCAAGCGCGGCAGGGGGGGGAGGCATAGCCGCCTTCGAAATCCACAGAGACAGGAACTGAAACAGTGGCGCAGATACGCTCGACAATTCGCAGTACGAAATCCAGCGTGATGGATTCGCCATCCTCATACCCATGTGCTGCGGCCATCGCCCAACTTCCGGTTGCAACCGCTGGCACGCCTTCTTCGGCGAGCACCTTGGCAACGGCTGTATCCCAGCTGTTGTAGAGCAAAAGCGGATCGCCCTGCCTGTGCAACTCCGCGAAACGGATGGCTTTCTCAGCTTACGACATGGCGGTTTCCTTTCTTTGTTCTGCTGCGCAGCGCATTCCCATGCGAGAGCAAGCGTCCACAGGATCAGCCCGTTGGATAGCACAGGAAGAAAACCGCGCCGCCGGAGAACGGGCGTGTATTCAAGGTTTTGGAGTGTCGTGCGTCCCACGCCCGGCAGGCGCGCGCGGCTCCTCAAATGTACGTTTGAGAGGGTTAAATCTCTTTGCGCGCCCGAAGGGCTGCAGAGATCGTGCCATCGTCGAGATAGTCCAACTCGCCCCCGATCGGCACGCCCTGCGCCAGCGATGTTAGCTTGACGCGACCCTCAAGCTGATCGGCGATGTAATGCGCGGTGGTCTGCCCGTCGATGGTGGCATTGAGCGCGAGGATCACCTCGTTCACGCCTTCCGTCGCCACACGGTCCACAAGTCGCGGAATGCGCAGATCTTCTGGCCCCACGGCATCCAGTGCGGACAGCGTGCCGCCCAGAACGTGATAGCGGCCCTTGAACACGCCCGCGCGCTCCATCGCCCAGAGGTCCGCCACATCCTCGACCACACAGAGTTCGCCATTGGCGCGTGTCTCATCCGCGCAGAGCGCACAGATGTCGCTGGTGCCGACATTGCCGCAGTTCAGGCATTCGCGCGCGGTCTCTGCCACGCGACCCATGGCGTCGGCCAAGGGGGTCAGAACCAGCGCACGCTTGCGGATCAGGTGCAGTACAGCCCGGCGCGCGGAGCGCGGGCCAAGCCCCGGCAGCTTGGCCATCAATGCGATCAATGCCTCGATATCACTGTTGTCCTGCGCCGTCATGGTGCCGTCCTGTTCTGCTTCTGTTCAACTAGGCCGCATCGCACCCAGAAGTGCAAGCCCTGCCTGCCCATTCTGCGCGCGCCACCGCGACGACATGAAAAAAGGCGACCCTTGGGCCGCCTGATCTCCGCATGTCACCTGCCTCAGAACGGCAGTTTCATGTCCTTGGGCAGGCCGAGGCCTTCGGTCAGCCTGGTCATCTCTTCCTGCGCGCGTTCCGCCGCTTTGGCTTGCGCGTCTTTCACGGCGGCAAGGATCAGGTCCTCGACCACTTCCTTGTCGTCGCCGTTAAAGATCGACGGATCGATGTCGAGCGACTTCAGATCACCCTTGGCGCTGGCGGTGGCCTTGACCAGACCTGCACCCGCTTCGCCCACGACCATGATGTTGTGCAGCTCTTCCTGCATCTCGCCCATCTTGGACTGCATTTCCTGGGCTTTTTTCATCATCCCGGCCATATCGCCGAGGCCACCTAGGCCTTTGAACATATCCTATCACTCCTGATGTCAGGTTTATCCTGTTAGATACGTGCGCGCCCTCGTGCAGGCAAGGGCAAAGCAGGATTGGATCCGCCGTGAACATGCCCACAGGGCGCTATTCACCCGATACGGGTGCAAAACCGTTGCTGATAAGCGTCTGGGGTGAGGCCGGTCATTGATGGGCTCGCAGAAGCCTATCCAGGACAGGGTTTATTCCTCAAACGGATCCCACTCGTCCTCGACCTCTGGCAGGGCCTCGGCCTGAACTTCAGCGGCCAGTTCTTCCTGCGTGCGGATTTTGGTGATCTTCGCCTTGGGGAAATTCTGGAGCACCGCCTGCACCAGGGGGTGCGCAGAGGCTTCTGCACGCAGGGCGTTTTCGGCAGCGTCACGCAATTCCGCAATCGTTGGCGCATCACCATCTGGCGCGATGGAGACGACCCAGCGGCTTCCGGTCCAGTTTTGCAAGGCAGTACCGATGCGGGCAGCGAGGTCCTGCGGTGCATTTGCGGTCGGGGTGAACGTGATGCGGCCCGGTTGATACGACACCAGCCGCACGCCGCCCTCGACCTCGACCAGCAGCTTCACATCGCGGTGTTTGCGGATCAGTTCGATCACATGTTCAAAACTCGGATAGCGCGCCAAGGCGCTGTCCACTCGCGGCGCAAGTGCTGCCACGTGCCCGCCACCTGTCGACATGGTGTGCCCACCATTGGGGCCACCGCCGGGGGCGCCCTGCGGCGGGGCGGAGGCGTAAGCCGGAGCCCCGCCTCCCCCGCCCGCCGCAGGCGACCCCATGCCTTGCATGGGGTGTCCCCCACCCGGACCACCTGGGTGTGGCGGCGGGGGTGTGTCCTGCAGTTTGCGCACCAGTTCCTCGGGCGAGGGCAGATCGGCCACATGGGTCAGGCGGATGACAGCCATCTCTGCCGCCATCATCGCATTTGGGGCGGCGGCGACTTCCTCGAGCGCCTTGAGCAGCATCTGCCACATGCGCGTCAGCACCCGCATCGGCAGGCGGCTGGCCATATCCTGTCCACGGGCGCGCTCATCCGGGCTGATGGTCGGATCTTCTGCCGCATCGGGGGTGATCTTTACCACCGACACCCAATGGGTGATCTCGGCCAGATCGCGCAGCACCGCCATCGGGTCAGCGCCCTCGGCATATTGACCGGACAGTTCCGTCAGGGCCGCCGCCGCATCGCCGCGCAGGATCATATCCATCAGATCCAGCACCCGGCCCCGGTCCGCAAGACCGAGCATCGCGCGCACCTGATCCGCTGTGGTCTCCCCCGCACCATGACTGATCGCCTGATCCAGCAGCGAGGTCGCATCCCGAGCGGATCCTTCCGCCGCGCGGGTAATCAGCGCCAGCGCATCTTCGGCGATCTCAGCCTTTTCATTGGTGGCGATCCGGCGCAGCAGATCGATCATCACCTCCGGCTCGATCCGGCGCAGGTCAAACCGCTGACAGCGCGACAATACCGTCACCGGCACCTTGCGGATTTCGGTGGTCGCCAAGATGAACTTTGTGAAGTGGCGGGGTTCCTCAAGAGTCTTGAGAAGAGCGTTGAAAGACGATGACGACAGCATGTGAACTTCGTCAATAATGAAAATCTTGTAACGAGCACTCTGTGGCGCAGTATTTGCCATATGCAATATCTCTCGCATATGATCCACACCGGTATTCGTCGCTGCGTCCATTTCTAAGACATCAATGAACTGGCCTTCCGATATCCTTTTACAATGTTCGCATTTGCCGCAGGGCTCCGTGGTCGGGCCGCCCTGACCGTCTTCCCCGATGCAGTTCATGCCCTTGGCGATGATCCGCGCGGTGGTGGTTTTGCCGGTGCCGCGAATACCCGTCATAATGAAGGCCTGCGCAATGCGATCCGCGGCAAAGGCGTTCTTCAGCGTGCGCACCATCGCGTCCTGCCCGACCAGATCGGCAAAGGTCTCGGGCCGGTACTTGCGTGCCAGAACCTGATATTGTCCGCCTTGCGGTGCGCTGGAGGTCTCGGGGCTGTGCTCGCTCATGAGGGCCTTTCGGGTGGTCTTCTGGGGCGCATCGCCGGATTCGCAGCCCGCGCCAATGGTCTTGTGCAAACTAAGGTCGGTTGGCGGCTTCGTCCACCACTGTTGCGGCGCAGGACGAGGGAGACTCTGCAAAAAAGGCTACCGATCCGTCGGTTGCCGAGTCTATGATGCAGCAACGCCTGTTGCGCGCGGACAAGCGCGCCGCTTCCGGGGGAAGGTAAATGGTGAGTGTTTCCGATTTGCAGCCGCAAGAGGCTGCGCAAACCCTGTCTCTTCACGCCCTGTCCATTGGTGAGGGTATCCTGGCGCTCAGTCAGGCGCCCGGCGCTGGCGGGGACTACCCCGGAGACCTGCGTTTGATACGAGAGTGGCGGGCCTCGATCGTGGTGACGCTCACCACAAGGGTGGAGCAGGTCATTCTCGGAACCGAAACGCTGGGCTGTGATATTCAGGGCCTCGGCAGTCGTTGGTTTCATCTGCCGATCGAGGACTACCAGACGCCTACAACGGATCAGCAGGAGCGTTGGACGGACATCAGCGGGCTGTGTCGGCAGGCTCTGTCCGGTGGCGGACGCGTGCTGGTGCATTGCCGGGGCGGCTGCGGACGGTCAGGCATGGTGGCCTTGCGCTTGATGATCGAAAGCGGGGAACGGCCCGACGCCGCGCTCCATCGTCTGCGTTTGGTGCGCCCCTGCGCGATCGAGACCGACGCCCAGATCGCTTGGGCCTACGGCCCGCGCCGCACAGCGCCGCCAGCGTCCGGCTAAGCTGCGATCTGTGAGCCAGTTCGGCAGACGGCAGAAACGCAAAACCCCGCCGATGGCGGGGCAATGCAAAGTGAGAGGTTGGACATCGACCCAAGCGGGGCTCGTTGTGGCTGCTTCCTTCCGGACCTGACCAGGTTGGCGAGGCGCTTGCCCGCGCCAACCTCTCGAATCCCGATATAGGCAAGTGACGAAGGGATGACAACCCGCAGGCGCGGGTTTCCTGCCCCTCAGGAAGGGATCAGAGCGACAGTGTCAGCGCGAGAAAACCGCTGTTCAGCATGCGTGCTGTCTGGGCGACCTGGGGTGGCAGCTCATGCAGCCTGGCCCGTGCGCCGGGGCCGGTCAAGGCGACCGCTTCGACTCCAAGGCCAGAGGCAAAACGCCAGGGGTACGGGGCGGCGGACAGGGGGTCTTCGGGCAGGAGGCCGGTCACATAGGCGGTCACGGCCTCTCGCACCAGCTGTCGCGCCAGAGGGAGCGACGCGGCTCCGTCCAGCATGTGAAAATTGCCGCCGCCGCTGCTGCGGTAACTGTTCAGTCCGACCGCGAACCGCTGTGTGTCGCACAGGGGGGTGCCCTGCCAGCGCAGATTGCGGATACGCCCCGGCCCGTCGTGGCGCCGCCGTCCGGCAGCGTCAAACCATGCGGGGGCGGTGGGATCGATTTCGTATTCGAGGCCAAACAGCACATCGAAATTATGACCGGCGCGATCCGGATCCACCAGCGGCATCGCCGGTGCCGCTGGGGTCAGCTGGCTGAAGAACCCGGCGGACATCTCCAACCAGTCCCGCACCTGGCGTCCAGTAACGATGCAGCATCGCAATTCGTTGGGGTAGATATAGAGATCCGCGACGTGGCGCCGGGACATCGGACCGGCGGGCACATCGGTGTAGTTGTCGGGTCCTGCACGACCGCCGAATTTGGCCGGGGCCACAGCCGACAACAGGGGCAGGTCGCAAAAGGCGGATTCCGCCAGCACCGGACGGATTGCGGCAGCCTGCGCCGCAGCGGTCAGCGCCAATGCCCGATCCTGTCCGAAAAATGTGAAATAGGAATGCTGCGCATCCGATGCACAGCCGACCGGCTTGGCCATTTCAGCGCGGGTGTGAGCGTGGGCCGGAGCAAGGACGTCGACCAGGCCGGGGTCCTCCGGGGCGAGGGGGTGCACGCCCTGCGACGTGCGGGTGCCCACCGCACGGAGTTCACAGTGGGAGCGAACGATTTTCCAGCCTTCGTTTTCCTGCACCAGATCCAGATCGATCACCCCGAGATGCGAGCCCCCGAAGCCGGGCATGACCACCGGCACGTCAAGAGCCTCTTGCGGGCCTTGCGGAGCGGGCAGTAACAGATGCGTATGCCCCCCCACCGCCGCGTCGAGCCCGGGCAGGGCGCTGATCGGGCGCAGCGCATTCTCCATCCCGGGGCTGGCTTCGGCCGCGCCCAGCCCGGTGTGAGCCAGCGCGATGACCACATCTGCACCTGCGGCGCGCAGATCGCTGATGCAATGACGCGCGCAGTCCACCATGTCTTCGATCTCGACCCGCCCCGCGAGGTGATCTGCGTCCCACATCATTGTTTGAGGCGGCAGAACCGAAAACAGGCCGACGCGCACCGGAGGCTGATCGGCGCCGGCAATCTGGCAGGTCAGCACCAGGCTGCGCTTAATTGGCAACTCCAACGATGGATCCAGCGCGCGCAGGTTGGAGCACAGAGCCGGGCAGGGGAGGGCATCCAGCGCATGTGACAGCGCATCAAGGCCGAAGTTGAACTCGTGATTGCCCAGTCCCACCGCATCATATCGCAATTCGGCAAAGGCAAGAATTGCCGGAGGAACGATGCCTGCCTGCCCGGCGGCGGTCTCCGCCAGGGGGGTGCCTTGCAACCAGTCGCCATTGTCCAGCAACAGTGTGGCGCCGCCCATCGCGTCGGTTTCGCTGCGGGCACGGGCAATCAGGCTTGCGGTGCGGCTCAGGCCAAAGGCCGGGTTGGACGAATCCGCGTAATAATCATGGCTGAGCAGGTTGCTGTGCACGTCGGTTGTGGCCAGTACCCGCAACCGGCCTGCCACCTGATCCGTGCCATGGCTGGCATGGTGCATTGCATCCATGCCTTTGTCTGAACCTGTCATCACGTGCCGTTCTTCGCCCATCGCTTCCCCCGCTGCTCCGGCTGCTCGACCGGTGTGTCCGCAGGGGGGTGCGAATTCGTTAACGCCGAGAAAAACAGGCTTGTGCAACAGGCGGAACCCTCCAGTTCAGCTTTTTGCGAGAAAATGTGAACCGTGGCATTTTTGCTTGAGTCGCCGTCGGGAATGCGGCATCGCCTGTCTGCATACCGATGGTTCAAAGTCGGTCATCCCCTGCCGAACAGGGCGCAGGCGGATACTCAACAACGGGGCAGGACGATGATGAAACGGGCGGAACAGGTCACATTTGGTGGCAGTGGGCTGGATCGCGCGGCGCATGTCCGCGGTGATGCTCATGTGCTGGAACGCCTGTGGTCCGCACCCGCAAGTCGGGTGCTTCTGCTGTGGCAGGGCAAGCCACTTTGCCTGCAGAATACGCCGGACTCCGCCCCCGAAGGACTGGCGCTTGTGTCTACCAGCCATCCGCTGGTGGCCTCTCGTCGCGAGACCGCGCTGTTTCTGGGGGGCGCCGACGCGTCAAGCTGCGATGCGGTCGGGGAAGCGGAGGGCCCAGACGCGGGATATTTCGCCGTCGATCTGCAGGACTGGTCACCGGACGAAATCGAAGCGACCACCCTTGGCACATTCCTTGATCCCAGTCTCCAGCATCATCCGGAGTTGCCGCGGAACCATGTCTTTGCGGAATTGCGCGCGGTGATGACGCAGCTGACCCCGCGGGAGGCGGAGCTGGCCGCGACCGCAAAGGCGCTGCTGGGCTGGCACGCCACCCATGGTTTCTGTGCCTGCTGCGGTGCGCCGAGCCGGATCGAGCAGGCTGGCTGGCAGCGGCGATGCCCGGAGTGCGGTGCACCGCATTTCCCGCGTACCGATCCGGTGGTCATCATGCTGATTACACGTGGGGATCGCGTGTTGCTGGGGCGGTCTCCGGGCTGGCCAGACGGCATGTATTCTCTGCTGGCAGGCTTTGTTGAACCCGGAGAGACGCTTGAGGCCGCCGTGCGCCGCGAGGTGTTGGAGGAATCCGGCATCGAGGTTGGTCCGGTCAGCTACCTGGCCAGTCAGCCCTGGGCCTTTCCGATGTCCCTGATGTTGGGCTGCCACGGTGAGGCGCTGAGCAGCGACATCGTGATTGACCCCAGCGAAATCGAAGATGCGCTTTGGCTGACCCGGCAAGAGGTCATGGATATGATCTCGGGGCAGCACCCGAAGGTGCAGAAACCGCGCAAGGGGGCGATTGCCGGTTTTCTCTTGGAAAACTGGGTTGCGGATACACTCGGGTAACGGACATGATCTATTGTGACCTCGACGGCGATCCGCCCGCAGCGCGGATGTGATGAGTAAACTGTGACGGAGCAGGCGCAGCATGCATTTCGAAACCAAGGAAGACATCGATTGCTCGATCGAGCAGGCCTTTGCTGCCATTACAGATTTCGAGGCGTTCGAGCGATCCGCCATCCGGCGTGGGGCCGAGGTTCAGCGCATCGGTGAGGTGGCCGCCCCTGCGCCCGGGCTTGCCTGGGAGGTGGCCTTTGTGTTTCGCGGCAGCCAGCGCCAGATGACGGTTTCTCTGCAGGAACACGACAGGCCAAATGCGATTGCCGTGCTGGCCAAGGGGAATGGCATGAGCGGGACCATGCGGGTGGAACTGTTGGCCCTGTCGCCGCGCCGCACGCGGATGACCGTGCGGGTTGATCTGACACCCAAGACACTTGCGGCACGTTTGCTGATCCAGTCTCTGAAACTCGCCCGCAACAAGCTGAACCGGAAGTTCCGCCAGCGCGTGGCCGAGTTCGCCAAAACCACCGAAGAACGGTTGGCACAGTCGGCCTGAGCGCTTGGCCTGAACGCTTGGCTTGATCGCGGATTCGCAAAACCGGGTGCTATCTGCTCTGTCGCATTGCCGGAAACAGTCCAAGCTGATCCTGTTGGGACGCACGGGCCCGATCTCTGTTTGGGTATGCAGAGGCTGCGCTGATCTGCGGTATTCAGGAGTGTCGAGGGGGGGGCGCGCGCCTCGACAATAGTCAAGTTTCCATAAAATTATTAGACTTATATCTATTTTTTCAAAGACTTGCGCGGGTCATCAGCCTCACTTGTTAACAATCCTGTGCGAGGGTGGGCTCACGACCTATCTGAGCCAAGGATTGTTCAATGTATCGCTTGTTGGACTGCATCACGCAGGAACACAACTATGGTCTTGTCGCCGTTGCAGCCCTGATCTGCGTTGTCGGGTCCGTGCTTTCCACGCATATGTCCGCTCGGCTGACCGAATGGCGGGGCAAGCGACGGCTTGTGCAGTTGCCGCTGGCGGGGCTGATCACCGGCGCCACGATCTGGTCCACGCATTTCATTGCCATGCTGGCCTATGAACCCGGCTACGATCACGGATACGAGCCTGTGATGACGGGGGTGTCGCTGGTGGTCGGCGTGCTTGGCGCGTTTGCCGCCAACGCCGGGCTTGCCTTTGCCCGGGGGGCCTCCGCACCGATCATGGCCGGGGCGATCTTTGGCATGACGGTATCTGCGATGCACTACACCGGGATGAGTGCCTATTTGCTGCCGGGAAACATTATCTGGCACATCGGGACAGTGACCGCGTCCGTCGGCATCGGCGCGGGCCTCGGAGCGCTGAGTTATGGCCTGATCGCACGTCGTAGCGGTGGTCTTGGCGGCCGCGCGTGGCCGGCGCTGGTCATGGTGCTGGCGATCTGTCTGATGCATTTTACCGGCATGAGCGCGATCGATGTCCGGCTGGACTCTGCGGTCGTGGTGCCGCCACAGACGATTTCCGACACGGCGATGGCGATGCTGATCTTTGCGGTGACTGCCATCATCCTGCTGATTGCCATCGCCTCGGCCAGTATCGAGGTCAATCTGGAGGGGGAGACTCGGACCCAGCTCGATCATGCGGCGCAGCATGATCCGCTGACCGGCATGCCCAATCGCATGTGGCTGACCCGCAGGCTGGATGCGCTGAAGCTCCGCCTGCAGGAGAACGAAACAACCCGCGTCGCGGTCCTGACCGTGGACCTCAACCTCTTCAAGGAGGTGAATGATGTCTATGGCCATGCCGTCGGCGATGCGGTGCTGACACGCGTGGCCCTGCGTCTGATCTCGCAGCAGGGAGAGGATGAATATGTCACCCGCGTCGGCGGCGACGAGTTTGTCGCCATCAAGGAGGGGTTTCGCCGTATCGAGGAAGT
This sequence comes from Epibacterium sp. MM17-32, assembly GCF_022348205.1. Lineage (NCBI taxonomy): Bacteria > Pseudomonadati > Pseudomonadota > Alphaproteobacteria > Rhodobacterales > Roseobacteraceae > Epibacterium > Epibacterium sp. MM17-32. Next base: position 115,524 of record NZ_JAKRFC010000007.1, read on the forward strand.
GCTGAGCTTTGCCGAGCGGTTGCACGCAGCGATTGTCGAACCCATTGACCTCGAAGAAGTGTCTCTGCGTGTCGGCGCCGCCATCGGTGTCGCAACCACGCTGGAGGATGGGCGCGATCCGTCGGAACTGCTGCACAAGTCAGACGTGGCGATGTACCGCGCGAAATCGGAACCGGACGCGTCGATTTGCCTGTTCAACGAGGAGATGGACCGTCGCAGCCGCGACAGGACGCAGATGGTACATGACTTGCGCCTGGCGCTTCAGCGTGACGAGTTCGAACTGGTCTATCAGTTGCAAAATGCGCTTGATACGCTGGCGCCGGTGGGGTTCGAGGTCCTGCTGCGCTGGAACCACCCGACGCGGGGCCGCGTGTCCCCGGTCGAGTTTATCCCGGTGGCCGAGGAAACGGGGCTCATTCGCGAAATCGGGCAATGGGTGCTGCGGGAGGCCTGCCGCGAGGCTGCCGGATGGGACCGCCCCTATAGCGTTGCCGTCAATGTTGCGCCGCAGCAGCTGGTCCAGCCGTCCTTTGTCGAGGATGTCATGGATATCCTGATGGCGACAGGACTTTCACCGGACCGGCTGGAACTGGAAATCACCGAAGCCAGTATTATCGACGATCAGGCGCATACGCTGAAGGTGATGCACAAGCTCAAGTCGGTCGGGATTCGCATTGCGATGGATGATTTTGGCACCGGCTATTCCTCGCTTGCCACGCTTCAGGCCTTTCCCTTCGACAAGATCAAGATCGACCGGAGTTTCGTGCGCGATGTGCATAAGGATGCGCAACGCGCCGCCATCGTCCGTTCGACGCTGCTGCTGGGTGCGGCGCTGGACATTCCCGTGCTGGCCGAGGGGGTCGAAGTGGAGGACGAGCTGCGATTCCTGCGCGGTGAAAGCTGCGCGTCGGTCCAGGGGTATTATTTCGGCATGCCGATGAACCGGGACAACATGCGTCTGATCGCGTGCGCAGACGAGGCCGACGGGGAGAGCGGCGCCACAAGCGTGGCCTGACCCGGCCATCGGGGGGCATCGCTACAGTGCGATGCGGTGCCCCGGCTGGCCAGCGCCAGTGCTCAGCGCTTGCGATCCGCAGGGTATACGCCGAGAATCTCGACGTTGGTGGTGAAATAGGCCAGTTCATCCATCGCGAGACGCACATTGTCATCTTCCGGGTGGCCGTCGATATCCGCATAGAATTGTGTCGCGGTGAAAGAGCCGTTGACCATGTAGCTTTCCAGCTTGGTCATGTTGACGCCATTGGTGGCAAAGCCCCCCATCGCCTTGTAAAGCGCGGCGGGGATGTTGCGCACCTGAAAGACAAAGCTGGTGATCATGCCGTTGTCGCCGCGTCGGCTCAGATCCGGTTCGCGTGCCATGGTCAGGAAGCGGGTGGTGTTGTTGCCCTGATCCTCGATGTGGCGCGCCAGCGTGTTCAGCCCGTAGATCTCGCCTGCCAGTTCCGAGGCCAGGGCCGCGTGCGTGATGTCGCCGCGTTCGGCGACTTCGCGCGCAGCGCGGGCATTGTCGGGGCTGACGCGGCCCCGGATGTCATGCGTGCGCAGGAAGCTGGCGCATTGCGGCAGTAGCACCAGATGCGAATGGGCCTCTTTCACATCTGCAAGCGTCGCGCCCGGCACCGCCAGCAGGTTGATATGCACCCGGACAAAGGCCTCGTCGATGATCTTCAGCCCGGAATGGGGCAGCAGCCGGTGAATATCGGCCACCCGCCCATAGGTCGTGTTCTCCACCGGCAGCATCGCAAGCTCCGCTGCGCCGGACCGGACCGCCTCGATCGCATCCTCAAAACCGCGGCAGGGCAGCACCTCCATGTCGGGGCGCTTGTTGCGGCACGCCTCATGGCTGTAGGAGCCGAGTTCGCCCTGGATTGCGATTTTTTGGGTCATAGCTGCGTCATCTTTGCAAAAACTTGGGGAAATGGTCGTTTAGTCGCGGTGTCTATACCTTGCCAGTTGATAGGGGAAGCCTTAGACAGCCTGCAAGACAGCTGAAATGGACTCGCTATCATGTTTGACACGATGACACTCACCAAAGCGACCGCAGGTTTCTGCGGTGCGTTCCTTGTTTTCCTTCTGGGCAAATGGGTTGCTGAGGAACTTTACCATGTCGATGCACACGGCGAAGCGTCCTATGTCATCGAAGTGGCCGACGCCGGTGGCGCAAGCGATGAGCCCGAGGTGGATTTTGCCACGTTGATGGCCGAGGCCGACGTGGACAAAGGCGCCAAGGTCTTCCGCAAGTGTACCGCCTGCCACAAGGTTGATGGGACCGATGCAACCGGCCCCCATCTCGATGGCGTGGTTGGTCGTGAGATCGCGTCGGTGGGTGGCTTCGGCTACTCCGGCGCGCTGGCTGCGATCGAAGGCGCGTGGACACCGGAGGAGTTGAACGAATTCCTCACCAAACCCTCTGCCTATGCCTCCGGCACCACCATGTCGTTTGCGGGCCTGAAGAAGGTCGGCGACCGCGTGGACCTGATTGCCTATCTGGAAAGTCTCGGCAACTGATCGGCTCAGCCCACTGATCGGCCCAGTCCCCCGATCATTCCCGAACCATTCACAAAGGGCCGCAGCCTGCGCTGCGGCCCTTTGGCATATGTGGTGCTGTCCTGCGATCATCCAGCATCCAGCATCCAGCGCCCTGATTTTGTACTTTTGCCCGGCGTGGGGCGCTCCGGCCCCCCGGATCGGCGGGGATCGGTTGTCAATTCGGCGCGAGGCGGCAATCTCGGCTTGAAAACAACAGGCTCCGACATTTAGCTTCGAAGGCAGCAGAAAAAGACACCGGTGACCGCCCGACAGATGCGCGGCGGTTCGGGATTGTGTCGGATAAGAAGGGTTTAGGCAGATGACGAACAGACGCGCGCGTGTGATGGCAAAGGTGGCTGCAATTTCCCCCATCGTATCCAGGCCCAGATCCTTTGCCAGCGCCATGCTGTTGTCCTCCGCCGCTCTGCTGGCCTCGGTTCTCGCAGCGCAGGGCGCAGAGGACGGCAATGTGACCACCAGCCACGGATATTCCTTCTATGGGAATTTGGACTACCCAGCTGATTTCGAGCACTTCGATTACGTGAACCCGGATGCGCCCAAGGGAGGGGAGTTGTCCGTGCCCTTCATCGGCACGCTGGACAGTATGAACCCCTATTCCGGCAAGGGGCGCGCACATGCCTTTTCCGTCTACCCCTACGAAAGCCTGCTTGCGGATGCCGCGCCTGCGGACAAATATGGCCAGTCCTACTGCCTGCTGTGCAAAACCGTGGAATATCCGGAAGACAAGAGCTGGGTCATTTTCCATATGCGGCCCGAAGCACGGTTCTCTGATGGCACTCCGGTTACGGCGCATGACATCGCGTTCAGCCACAATCTGCTGCTGGACCAGGGGTTGCAGTCCTATGCCGATTTTGTGCGCAAGCTGATCCCCAAGGTCGAAGTCATCGATGACCACACCATCAAATTCTATTTTGCCGACGGCGTGTCCCGCCGCAGCCTAGTCGAACAGGTGGGCGGGGTGCCTGCCTGGTCGAAGAAATGGTTCGAAGAGACCGGTCAGAAACTCAACGAGAACTGGATCGAGGGGCCTCCGGGCTCTGGCCCCTATGTGATCGACCAAATTGATCTGTCGCGCCGCATCGTCCTGAAACGCAATCCCGATTACTGGGGCAAGGACCTGCCCGTTAATCAGGGGCGGCATAACTTTGATGCGCTGCGGGTTGAGATCTTTGCCGATGACACCGCCGCCTTTGAGGCGTTCAAGGCGGGCGAGTACACATTCCGTGCCGAGGGTGACAGCAAGAAATGGGCCAGCGGCTATGACTTCCCCAAGGTTGATAGCGGCGCGGTAAAGCTCGAAGAACTGCCCAATGGTGCACCGCCCGCGGCCTCCGGTATTGTGTTCAATCTGGCATCCCCCAAGCTTCAGGACCGCCGTGTCCGCGAGGCGCTGGCATTGGCGTTCAATTTTGAGTGGTCCAATGAAAGCCTGCTCTACGGCTTGTTCGAACGTCGGGCGTCCTTCACCCAGAACTCGCCCCTGATGGCGACGGGCACCCCCGAAGGAGCGGAGCGGGAGTTCCTGGAAAGCCTCGGTGATCTGGTGCCGCCAGAGATGCTGAACGAAGAGGTCTATGTCCCGGCTACATCTGATCCGGCCCGATTGTTTGATCGCCGGAATGCACGCAAGGCGGCTGCGCTTCTGGAGGAGGCGGGCTATGTCGTGGGCAGCGACGGCAAGCGGGTTACTCCTGATGGCGCGCCGTTCGAACTCGATTTCCTGTTCTCCTCCTCCTCTTCGCCCACAACACGCGGGGTGATGGAGAATTTTGTCGACAACCTTGATAACCTTGGCGTCGCCGTCAATTTCGAGGTTGTCGATACCGCGCAATACACCAGCCGCGAGCGGGATCGGGACTACGATCTGGTTGTCGACCGCTACACGACCTTCCTTGGCACCGGGACTGGGTTGGAGCAGCGGTTCGGGTCCGAGGCATCGGCCTATTCGCTGTTCAACCCGGCCGGGCTGGCGTCGCCGCTGGTGGATGAGATCATCGCAAAATCTCTGCGGGCAGAAACCCGCGAGGAAGAAGTTGCAATCATGACCGCGCTCGACCGCGCCTTGCGGCATGAGTTCATCATGATCCCGCTGTGGTACAACCCGAACCATTGGGCGGCCTATTACGACCAATACGAACACCCGGCGGAAATCCCTCCCTACAGCCTCGGGTATCTGGACTTCTGGTGGTATAACGAGGACAAGGCCAAGGCGCTGCGCGATGCAGGCGCGCTGAGGTAAATCCCCGATGCTCAACTATATTCTACGGCGCCTCTTGCTGGTGATCCCGACCCTGATCGGGATCATGGTGGTGAATTTCGCGCTGGTGCAATTTGTTCCCGGTGGGCCGGTCGAACAGATGATCGCCCGTCTTGAGGGCGGCGGCGACGTCTTTGGCGGCTTTGCCGGTGCCACAAACGATGGCGGCGCTGAAACCGTGGGCCAAGCCGAGAGCCAGTATGCCGGCGCGCGCGGTCTGCCGCCCGAGTTCATCGAAGAGCTGGAGCGGGAGTTCGGCTTTGACAAACCGCCGCTGGAGCGGTTCCTCAACATGATGTGGAACTATATGCGGCTCGATTTTGGCGAGAGCTACTTCCGCAACATAGGCGTGATCGATCTGGTGCTGGAGAAAATGCCGGTGTCAATCTCGCTTGGCCTGTGGTCAACTCTGATCGCCTATATGATCTCGATCCCGCTTGGGGTGAAGAAAGCGCTGCGCGATGGCAGCAGCTTTGACAGTTGGACCAGTGGCGTGATCATCGCGGCCTATGCAATCCCGGGCTTCTTGTTTGCGATCCTGTTGCTGGTGCTCTTGGCCGGGGGCTCATACTGGCAGATTTTCCCGCTGCGGGGTCTCACATCCGAGAATTGGGAAGAGCTGAGCCTTCTGGGCAAAATCGGCGATTATTTCTGGCACATCACCTTGCCGGTGGTGGCCTCGACCATTTCGGCCTTTGCGACGCTGACCCTGCTGACCAAGAACTCCTTTCTGGATGAGATCAAGAAACAGTATGTGATGACCGCGCGGGCCAAGGGGCTCACGGAGAACCGGGTGCTGTACGGGCATGTGTTCCGCAATGCGATGCTGATCGTGATCGCAGGGTTTCCGGGCGTGTTTATCTCGATCTTCTTCACCGGCAGCCTGATCATCGAGACGATCTTCTCGCTGGACGGTCTGGGGCGGCTCGGGTTTGAGGCCGCAGTGGCACGCGATTACCCTATTGTTTTTGGAACGCTTTTCATCTTCGGGCTGATGGGCCTAGTGGTGGGGATCTTGTCTGACATCATGTATGTGCTGGTCGATCCGCGCATCGATTTTGAAAAGCGGGAGGGGTGATCCGATGGCACTGTCTCCGCTGAACCAACGTCGCTGGAACAACTTCAAGCGCAACCGCCGGGCCCTCTGGTCGCTCAGGATCTTTTTGGTTCTGTTTGGCCTGTCGCTGTTTGCGGATGTGCTGGCCAACGACAAACCGATCCTGGTGAACTATCGCGGCGAGTATTTTACTCCGATCTGGAACTTCTATCCGGAGACCGCCTTTGGAGGTGATTTCCAGACCGAGGCCGTCTATCGCGACCCGGAAGTGAAATGCCTGATCGCGTCCGGCGGCAGTCTGGATTGTTTCGACGATCCGGATGGCATCATTGCCGAGATTGACGCGGGCACCTATGCGGGAGAGGATTTTGTCGAAGGCTGGTCGCTCTGGCCGCCGATCCCCTACAGCTTCGACACGCCAGTGGATCGCTCCGGGGCCGCGCCGCTGCCGCCCAACGGACAGAACTGGTTGGGCACCGATGATACCAAACGCGACGTGCTGGCGCGGGTCATCTATGGCTTCCGGCTTTCGATCGTCTTCACCCTCGTGGTCACGATCGCCGCAAGCCTGATCGGGATTGTCGCGGGCGCTGTGCAGGGGTTCTTTGGCGGCTGGATCGACTTGATCTTCCAGCGCGTGATCGAGATCTGGTCCGCAACGCCATCGCTGTATGTCATCATCATCATGTTTGCGATCCTGGGGCGTAGTTTCTGGCTCCTGGTATTTTTGATGATCCTGTTCAGCTGGACGGCGCTTGTGGGCGTGGTGCGCGCAGAGTTTCTACGGGCGCGCAACCTCGAATATGTGCGCGCGGCCAAGGCGCTTGGCGTGGGCAACGTCACCATCATGTTCCGCCATATGCTGCCCAATGCCATGGTGGCGACACTCACCATGCTGCCGTTCATCGTGACGGGCACCATCGGCACCTTGGCGAGCCTTGATTTCCTCGGCTTTGGCCTGCCGTCTTCTGCGCCATCGCTGGGCGAGATGACCCTGCAAGCCAAACAGAACCTGCAAGCGCCGTGGCTTGCCTTCACCGCCTTCTTTACCTTTGCAATCATGCTCTCGCTTCTGGTCTTCATCTTTGAAGGCGTGCGGGACGCGTTTGACCCGAGAAAGACCTTTTCATGAGCCATGCAGACATGAGGATTGAAAAACGCGCGACCTCTCGCCAGAGCGGGTCGCACCAATGACGCAATCTCCCATTCTTCAGGTCAAGGACCTTCGCGTTGCCTTTCGCCAAGACGGTCAGCTCACCGAGGCGGTGAAGGGCGTGTCCTTCACGGTGTCGCGCGGTGAAACGGTTGCTCTGGTGGGCGAGTCGGGGTCTGGCAAATCGGTTTCCGCACTGTCCACGGTTCAATTGCTGGGCGACAGCGCACAGGTCTCCGGCTCCGTCACCTATGATGGGCAGGAAATGATCGGCGCAGATGAACGCACCCTGCGACGGGTGCGCGGCAATGATATTTCCTTCATCTTCCAAGAGCCGATGACCTCGCTCAACCCGTTGCACAGCATTGAAAAACAGCTGGGCGAGGCGCTTGACCTGCATCAGGGCGTAATGGGCGAAGATGCGCGCGGGCGCATTCTGGACCTGTTGAACAAGGTCGGCATCCGCGACGCCGAAACCCGGCTTGGTGCCTACCCACATCAGCTCTCGGGTGGGCAACGTCAGCGGGTGATGATCGCGATGGCGCTTGCCAATAAGCCAGACGTGCTGATTGCGGACGAGCCCACCACGGCGCTTGATGTGACCATTCAGGCGCAGATTCTCGACCTTCTGGCGGATCTGAAATCAAGCGAAGGCATGGGGCTTTTGTTCATCACTCATGATCTGTCGATCGTGCGCCGCATCGCTGATCGGGTCTGCGTGATGAAATCCGGCGAGATCGTCGAAGAAGGCCCCACGGCAGAGCTGTTTTCTGATCCTAAACATCCCTATACGCAGAAACTGCTGGCCGCCGAGCCGTCCGGCAGGCCGGGGCCGGTCCCTGAGAATGCGGAGGAGCTTGTCGCGGCAACCGACCTCAAGGTCTGGTTCCCGATCCAGCGCGGCCTGCTCAAACGCACGGTTGGCCATGTGAAGGCCGTGAACCCGATGTCGCTTTCGGTGCGCGCCGGGGAAACCCTCGGCATTGTCGGGGAATCCGGTTCTGGCAAAACCACGATGGCGCTGGCGATCATGCGTCTGATCGCCTCCGAGGGCGAAGTGCGTTTTCAGGGTCAGGATCTGCGCAAATGGTCCACGCGCGAGTTGCGCCGCCTGCGCAAGGACATGCAGATCGTGTTTCAGGATCCCTTTGGATCGCTGTCACCGCGGATGACCTGTCAGCAGATCATCGCCGAAGGCCTGGCCATCCACGAGGTCGACCAGCACCGCAAACCACGCGAACTGGTGGCGGAGGTGATGGAGGAGGTCGGCCTCGACCCCGCCGCCATGGATCGCTACCCGCATGAGTTTTCCGGCGGACAACGCCAGCGTATAGCGATTGCCCGCGCCATGGTACTGCGCCCGAAACTGGTGGTGCTGGACGAGCCCACATCGGCGCTTGATATGACGGTTCAAGTGCAGATCGTTGACCTGCTGCGCGACCTACAGGCCCGCTACGGGCTGGCCTATCTCTTCATCAGCCACGATCTCAATGTCGTACGCGCCATGTCGCATGAGATCCTGGTGATGAAGGCGGGCGACATCGTCGAACATGGCGCCGCGGATGAGGTGTTTACCAAGCCGAAACAGGACTACACGCGACATCTACTCTCCGCCGTCACATTGGACGGTCACCCGTAGGCTCAGGACTCAAAACAGAAAATAACAAGCGCTACGAGTGCGATGGCGGAGGAGAGAGTTTTGGGGCACCGGTAGTATCTGGTTGCGACACGTCGTCGATCTTTGAGCCGGTCAAGCATTATGCCGGTGTGGTTGCGGTGTTTGTAGCGACGCTTGTGATGCTTTAGCGATGTTTTGCGCTGCTTCCGACCGGGGGTACAGGCGCGTGTCCCTCTATTGTGCAGGGCTTCGCGGAACTAGTCGGCGTGGCTTTGTTGCACAAACCGGTTTATGGGCGTGCTTCCCCTTTCCCCGGGCGGATTTAGCCTATGGGCCCGGTGACAGGTATGCTGAGGGTTGTGTAGCGGTTGAGCACGGCGATGCGGATTTGGATTTCCGCGACCTGTCTATCGAAGTCCCGCGCCATGAGCCTTTGACCCATCAGTTTCACGCAGTGCATTTTGCTCTCGACGCGGCTTCGGCGGTGGTATCCTGACCGCTTTCGCCACAGGCACACCCCAGGTAAAGAGACGCACGCACTGCTTCTTTGCGTGTGATAGCGCCTGCACTGGTGGGCTTCCAGGGCTTGGCGTTCCTGCGCGGCGGGGTCACAGCATGTGCATCCCGGACGGCAACGGCCTCGTGGCATTTGCGTGTGTCGTATGCTCCGTTGGAAGTCACTGATCCGATTGTCTGGTCGGGGGGGGTGACCCAACAGTTCGGGCAGCATTGGCGCATCACCGACATTGCTGCTTGTGACCTCCACGGCGCGCACTTCCAGCGCTCATTCATCAATACCGATGTGTGTCTTGCGCCAAATCCGGCGTTTCGGACCGCCATGCTTGCGCGTTTGTCGGGAAACACTCCCCCAGACTGTTTTCTGATCCTCCGCACTCCACTCGCCTTCACCCTCGGCCTTGATGCCGGTACTATCGATCAGGAGATTGAACGGGCCGGTACCGCCTCGACACGGCAGGCATACATTCAGCGTTTTCTGGCGGCGGCAAAACGTGCTGTAATCCGGCACAGCCCAATCCAGCCCAACCAGCCGCAGGAGGCTCTGACCGAAACCCGTCTTCTGTCTCAACGGCATACCAAACAGCACCTTCATCGTGAGGCAAGTCTGGATCGCCGCATCGCTGAAGCTTCGCTGCCGACCGCGCTTGCCGCTGGGCGGCGGCGTCCAAACCATCTCTGGATCAAACCAGATCGATAGCGATCCGCGCTGCTTAATTGGATCATTGTAGGACGACCAGTTCGTGGTCTCGTATTTCGTAGCGGCCCAACTGCTCATACATACTAGGTATCACGCTGGATTGATGAGATGAATCCCAGGGAACGATCTGTACAACAAACCCCGTCTGTGCACGCAGCTTCAAGGAAAACTTCCGTGTCCGGTATCTTTTACCATGTCAGTGGTTTGATCGCTTGGGCGGAGACCGTCGAGCCGGACTATGGTGCGCGCGCATTTGAGAACTTTGAGTCGGTTGACTGGCCGCCATTGGAGCCGAACCGTCTCCTAGGTCATCGAGACTGAAAGCCAGGGTCGCATGAAGCTACAAGCCAACCAAAATGTTTGAGTTAACTAGGGGCTGAGGCAAGCGCAATAACAGTGAAAGTCGTCGTTTGCTGTGAATTATAGATTCGTTCGCTTGTTCGCTTCGCGGTTGCCGCGAATGCCCGGATCGATGGGCCGCGCCGCGGCATCTGAATGGCAAGGCGGATGTCGGCATTGGAGCCGTGAGTGTCGGGCAGCGGGAGGCCGGAGGGACCATGCGGTTTGTCTGCTTCAGCAGTTTCGCCACGGCAACTAGAGATGACGGTCAATTTGCCAGTTGCTTACAGACAAAGTCGGCGCGTGTTACAATGTCGGTGCACGGCAGCTCCGTGATTTTGTATCCGAGCGCGGTGTAGGTCTCGCGCAGGACGGCACAGGTCGCTTCGGCTTCGGTGCGCGTCTGCTTCCGTTCGTAGTCCTGCGTGAAGATTTCGTGCCAGTAGGGTGTCAGGAAGACGCGGGCGTTGTAACGGGCTGCCTTGGCCGTAGCGGCGACGTGGGGCGGCACGGGGAGGCTGCATAGGGTCAGGTAGCCCATGATGTCGGGAATGCCTCGCTAGAAGATCACGGGGCCTGAGAGGGCCTGTGCGTCCTCGTAGGCGCTCAGATCGCGTTCCAGCATCCGCTCCGCGTAGGCCATGCGGTCCGCCCAGGGGAGGGCGTCTCCGCCGCTGGCCGTCTCTTCGCGGATGATTGCGCGGCCGGATTCGGGGATTGTGTGGAAGCCGCGACGGGCAAGCTCGGTGATCAGGCTGGTCTTGCCTGCACCGGGGCCGCCCGTCACGACGAAGAAATGGTCGCTCATGGGCCATCCTCGGTTTTGACAGAGGGGAGGGCTGCGAAGCGATCAACACGCCGAAAAGGCGCGGATCAAAGCAGCATGGATTTTCGTAAGGAAAATAGCACCTGTCTGCGCGGCAGAGGCAAATTCTCTGACAAGAAAGGCAGAACTATCTGGTGCTTTTCAGGAAGGATTGGTGGAGCCTAGCGGGATCGAACCGCTGACCTCCTGCATGCCATGCAGGCGCTCTCCCAGCTGAGCTAAGGCCCCTTCCAACTCCGCTTGGGCATCGCCCCTGCGGTGTGAGAGGTCGTTTAAGGGAGGAGAGTTTTGGCTGCAAGCGGAAAATGTCACCGGACGCGGATTTTTTAAATTGCCCTGTCAGATCAGCGTGAAAACTTTGCTGCAGGAAAGCGAGGCAAGCGGCTGTGAAGGGGACCAAAAGATTGGAACAGAGTGCTTGTGATTGATGGCTGCTGTCCCAGGCGCTGCTGAGCATCGGCAGGAGGGGCGTGGGTGCGTCCTCAATCGATGCTGCATCTATTGGTGGCGGAGCCTTGTGCGCGGTGGCCTCCTGTGCAGGACGCAACCTCTGACGCAGAGATGGCAGGCCGTATCGATGGCCCTGGTGTTTTGGGGGAGGGCAAGGGCTCAGTGGCGCGTGACCCGCACCGCCAAGCGGTACGCTCTGCGGTGCTGGCGTGTCCAGACAACACCATGGAGAACAGCTTAATGTCGGTATAAGGGGGCAACCGGGAGCCGGTTTCAGCCCCGCGCCGCCAAGCGGTCGCGCGGGGCCCTGTGCGGGCACTTCAGGACTCGTCGTCCTCGTTGGCAACATCCGCGATCTCATCGAGGGACACGTTGTCCTCTTCGTCGTCTTCCAGAACATCGTCACCGAGGTCCATGTCGACTGCGTCGTCGTCATCGTCCAGCACGGCCTCGTCGCCGTCGGTGTTCTGTTTTGCCTTCAGGCTTGCCGCATCTTCCGCGTCTGCTTCGATCATGCGGCTCTTGGCGGTGTCGATTTCCACGACCTCGCCCGTGTAGGGGCTGACGATCGGGTTCTTGTTCAGGTCGTAAAAGCGTTTGCCAGTGGTCGGGCAGACGCGTTTAGTACCCCATTCTTCCTTGGGCATGTGGGTCCCCTATGAAAATAGCGTGAGTCGGTAAGACGATTCAGGTGCCTTGCCATAAGCGACAGACCCTGTCAAAGCCTTTGCAGCCATGCCTGCGTGGGGAGATGTCATGCCAGAACTGAGCCTGCCCGGCGATCCGGATGTCCGGGTCATACTGCGCCGCTCGGCCCGGGCGCGGCGGTTATCGCTGCGGATTTCCTCGCTCGACGGGCGGGTGACGCTGACCTTGCCCAAACGGGTGTCCGAACGGGAGGGCCGCGCGTTTCTGCTGGAGAAGGAAGACTGGATCCGCAGCCATCTCGCCCGGCAGCCAAAGCCGGTTGCGGTGCGGGCGGGGATTCGACTGCCGGTAGAGGGGCGGGAACTGGATATCCGCATTGGTGCCGGTCGCAGGGTCGAGCAGCACGGCGAGGCCCTGATCGTGCCCGGATCGGCACCGGCGCGCCGGCTGGAGCGATACCTGAAGGAACTTGCCCGGGATCGACTTGCGGCGGCATCCGACAGATACGCGGCCCGGTTGGGGCGGTCCTATTGTAGCCTGAGCCTGCGTGATACCCGGTCACGCTGGGGATCATGTTCCGCGGCCGGAGGGCTGATGTACTCCTGGCGGCTGATCCTCGCGCCGCCGGACGTCCTGACCTATGTGGCGGCCCATGAGGTGGCGCATTTGCAGGAGATGAATCACTCGCCCGCGTTCTGGTCGGTGGTCGAGGATCTTTATGGTGACTACGCTGCGCCACGCCGCTGGTTGCAAAGCGACGGCAATGCCCTGCACCGCTATCGTTTCGAAGATATCTCCGAAAAGGATTGATCTTCACCGGTTTTGTGATCACATACCGCGCCATGGACAAGCTGCTGACGGGCAATCGACCCACTGCCGAGAACACAGGCTCGGCCCATGATCGCGTTTATCGGGCGCTTCGTACCCGCATCATGCACGGCGAAATAAGCCCGGGCGAAGCCCTGACGCTGCGCGGGATTGGCAAGGACTACGACGTGTCCATGACGCCCGCGCGCGAGTCGGTGCGGCGGTTGGTGGCCGAAGGCGCGCTGTTTCTGTCGTCCTCGGGGCGGGTCTCGACGCCGGAGCTCTCGAACGAGCGGATCGAGGAACTTGCCGCTCTGCGCGCCCTGATCGAGGTGGAGCTTGCCTCTCGCGCCCTGCCGCGCGCCCATATGGCGCTGATCGACCGGTTGCAGGCCATCAACGGCACCGTGGCCGAGAAGATCTCCAAACGCGATGCGGTGGGGTATATTCGCACCAACCTTGAATTCCACCGCACGCTTTACCTGCGGGCGCAGGCGCCTGCTATGCTGGCGATGGCAGAGACGGTCTGGCTGCAACTCGGTCCGACCATGCGGGCGCTGTATGGTCGGCTGGGCCGAACCGAGCCGCCGCATAATCACAAGCTGATCATCGCGGCGTTGAAGGCTGGCGATGAGCCAGGGCTGCGTCTGGCGGTGCGCACCGATGTGACGCAGGGGCTGCGCCTGCTGGCCGGCTAAGGGGCAGGCGACTGGGTTGCGCCATGTGCACGTGTCGTGGGCCGTCATTCTGCCTTCGTGAGGAGAGGCCAAGGCGGCATTCGCGCCGAAGTTTGCCGCGGCGGGGGCGTCTGGATCTGCCAAGGCTTGAACCCCGGGGCATTCTTTGTCATTGCCATGGTCAAACCTGATGACTTTGCCAAAGGGCGCTGACCGATGAAATTCACTCTCTCCTGGCTCAAGGACCACCTCGACACGGATGCAACCGTCGAGGAGATCACCGAGACCCTGACCGACCTCGGGCTGGAGGTCGAGGAGGTCGTGAACCCTGCCGACGCTCTTGGGGCCTTTACCCTGGCCAAAGTGGTTGGCGCGGAACAACATCCGGATGCGGACCGCCTGCGCGTCTGCCGGGTGATGACCGATGAGGGCGAAAAGCAGATCGTGTGTGGTGCGCCCAATGCGCGCGAAGGCATTACCGTGGTGCTCTGCAAGCCGGGTGACTATGTGCCCGGGCTGGATTTCACCCTCTCAGTGGGCAAGATCCGTGGTGTCGAAAGCCATGGCATGATGGCCTCCTGGAAGGAGCTGACGCTGGGCGAGGATCACGACGGCATTGTCGAGCTGCCCTCGGGCGAGGTGGGCGAAAAGCTGGTGGATTGGCTGGCGCAGAACGATCCCGCCAAGGTGGACCCCATGATCGAAATCGCGATCACGCCCAACCGCCCGGATGCGCTGGGCGTCTACGGGATTGCCCGCGATCTGGCCGCGCGCGGTTTGGGGACGCTGAAAACCCGGGACTATGCGCCGGTTGAAGGTCAGTTCGACAGCCCGATCAAGGTCACCATCGACGAGGACACGCTGGATGGCTGCCCCCTGTTCACGGGCCGGCTGATCCGCGGTGTGAAGAACGGCCCCTCGCCGAAATGGTTGCAGGACCGTCTGAACGCCATCGGGTTGCGGCCCATTTCAACGCTGGTGGACATCACCAATTTCTTCACCTTCGATCAGAACCGACCCCTGCATGTCTTTGACGCGGCCAAGGTCGCCGGCAATCTGCGCATTCACCGTGCGGCGGGCGGCGAGGAGCTGCTGGCGCTGGACGAGAAGACCTATCGCTTTGCGCCCGGGATGATGGTGATCTCCGATGACAACGGCCCGGAAAGCGTCGCGGGCATCATGGGCGGCGAGGAAACCGGCTGCACCGAGGAGACGGTGGATGTCTTCCTGGAAAGCGCGTTCTGGGATCATGTCCAGATCGCAACCACCGGACGTGCGCTGAAGATCAATTCCGACGCCCGCTACCGCTTCGAGCGTGGCGTTGATCCGGAATACACCTACGAAGGTCTGGAGCGTGCCACCCAGATGATCCTGGATCTGTGTGGAGGTGAGGCGTCGCATGTGGTTTCTGCGGGGGATGTGCCGGACCATTCCCGCGCCTACCGTCTGAACGCCGAGCGGGTGCAGTCCCTTGTCGGCATGGACATCCCCGAAAGCGAACAGCGCCAGACCCTGACGCGCCTTGGCTTCCGTCTCGAGGGCAATCTGGCACATGTGCCGAGCTGGCGCCCCGACGTGCAGGGTGAGGCCGATCTGGTCGAAGAGGTGGCGCGGATCGCATCGCTGACCAAGCTTGAGGGAAAGCCCCTGCCGCGCCTGACCGCCGGTATCCCGGCGCCGGTGATGACGCCGCAGCAGCGCCGCCTGCAAATGGCACGCCGCACCGCTGCCGCGCTCGGTTATAACGAGGTGGTGAGCTACACCTTTATCGACAAGGCGGCAGCCGCGCTGTTTGGCGGCGGAACGGACGCGACCATGCTGGCCAACCCGATTTCGTCAGAGATGTCGCATCTGCGTCCGGACCTGCTGCCGGGGCTGTTGCAGGCCGCGGCGCGCAATCAGGCGCGCGGCTTTGCCGACGTGTCTCTGTTCGAGGTGGGGCCTGCGTTCACCGGCGGCGAGCCGGGCGAGGAGCGTATTCAGGTCTCGGGTTTGCTGGTCAATCGCAACGGGCCGAAAGATGTACACGGCGCCTCGCGCAATTGGGATGTCTATGACGCCAAGGCAGATGCCGAAGGCGTGCTAGCGGCCATCGGCGCCCCTGCAAAGGTACAGATCCTGCGCGAAGGGGATGGCTGGTGGCATCCGGGCCGCCATGGCCGGATCTGCCTTGGCCCGAAGAAGACGCTGGGTGTCTTTGGGGAACTGCACCCCAAGGTGCTAGAGGCGCTGGGCGTCAAGGGCAGCGCCGTGGCCTTTACCATCTATCCCGATGAAATCCCTCTGCCGCGCAAATCCGGGGCCAGCCGCAGCGCGCTCGCGATCAGCGATCTTCAGGCGGTCGAGCGCGATTTTGCCTTTGTGGTTGATGCGGAGGTCGAGGCGTTGTCGCTGGTCAATGCGGCCGGTGGGGCCGACAAGGCGCTGATCGAAGAGGTGCGTGTCTTTGACGAGTTCATCGGCGGTGCGCTGGGGGAAGGCAAGAAATCCCTGGCCATAACCGTGCGCTTGCAGCCGATGGACAAGACATTGACCGAGAAGGACATCGAGGCCGTGAGCGAGAAGATCATTGCCAAGGTGACCAAGGCCACCGGCGGTACCCTGCGCGGCTGACCCGGACCCTTGCAGCGCCGGCCTGCAATGCAGACGCGCCCCGGAAATGGGGCGCGTTTTTTTCTGCTCCGACAGGTGCCGGTCAGCCCTCCATGCGCAGGGTGTCGGCGAGGAGATCGAAGACCAGGCGGATTTTCTTGCTGGTGTGCAGCTCGCGATGGGTGGTGAGCCAGAACGGAAAACGCACCGGCTCAACCCAGTGCATGACCCGTTCGATGTCAGGCGTTTGCTGGGCAATCTTGTCATACATTGGCGCGATGCCAAACCCGCTGCGCACCAAGTCCCAGGCCACAAGCCCGTTCTGCGAGTTGACCTTGAATTGTCCCGGCTGCAACCGCAGGCCGAAGCCGTGAAAATGTTCGATCATGCGGTCCACATCGCCAAAACCGACAAAATCATGGGCCGCGAGGTCTTCGGGGGTATCGGGGCGGCCGTGCCGATCAAGATACCGGGTCGCAGCGTAAAAGCGGGCTGTGCCTTCAAGCACATGTTGCGCGATCAGATCCGGTTGCTCCGGTCGGACGTGGCGGATCGCTATATCCGCCTCCCGTTTCATCAGGTCGCGGATGTCATTGGTCGCAATCAAGTCCAGGCGCAGGTTCGGAGCCAGGTGGCGCAGTTTCTGCAACACCGTCGGCAGCAGGTAGGACGATAGCATGTCGCTGGCGGTGATGCGCACCGTGCCCTCGATCGCCTGAGCCTGACCGCTGGCGGCAAAGCTCATGGCGGCGGCGGCCTCTCCCATGCGGCGGCTGTGGTTGAGCAATTGTTGCCCCGCTTGCGTCAGCACCAGTCTGCGACCGACCCGTTCGAACAGCATCAGGCCAAGTTCGCTTTCCAGCATCGCAACCTGGCGCGAGAGAGTCGGCTGGGTCAGGCCGAGACGCCGCGCCGCGGCCGACAGGGACCCCGTCTCTGCGGTGGTAAGGAAAGCACGGATATGGTTCCAGTCAGTCGGTGGGGGCGTGTTCATGCATATTTGTATATATCTCCTGCGAATTTTCGCAATTCCTGCCGGTTATGCGCATGAGTATGGTGCGGGAAATGGTGGAGAAAAATGATGACTGCGGATGCTCAGTTCTGGAACCGGATCGCACAGTCCTATGCCGCGCGCCCGGTGGCCGACGCTGCGGCCTATCAAGTGACGCTGGATCGTGTGGCGCAGTATCTGCATGGCGATCAGGTGGCACTGGAACTCGGCTGCGGGACCGGCTCTACAGCCGTAACGCTGGCGCCGCATGTGGCGCAGATCATTGCCACCGATCTGTCGCAGGCGATGATTGATATTGGCGCGCGGCGGGCGTTGGAGGCGGGTGTCACCAACCTTCAGCTTCAGGTGGCGGAGCCCTTGACCGCGCCGGAGGGCCCATTTGATGTGGTGCTCGCCTTCAACCTTTTCCACTTGCTCGCTGCGCAGGACGACAGCTTGCACGCGGCCGCGATGCGTCTGCGTCCGGGTGGGTTGTTCATTTCAAAGACGATCTGTCTGAAAGACACCCGCAGCGCGTTCAAGCGCATCCTGATGCGTGGATTGATCCCACTGATGCAACTGGTGGGCAAGGCGCCTGAGGTCGTGCATTTCATGACCGTCGCCGACTGGCAGGCGCGGATCGAAGCGGCGGGCTTCGACATCATCGAAACCGGCAACTACCCGGCGGATCCGCCCAATCACTTTGTGGTGGCGCGCAAGCGCTGACGGGGTTGGCCTCTCTTGGTGGAGCGGGTAGGTCTTGGCGCGAACCCATGGCCCCGACCGGGGCGCGGCAGGAGGACCGACCATGACCCTATCCGTTTACCTTTCCGGCGAAATCCACACCGATTGGCGCGAGCAGATCATCGAAGGTGCGCGGGATCTGAACCTGCGTTTCGACAGCCCGGTGACGGATCACGATGCGTCCGACGATTGCGGTGTGGCGATCCTCGGGGCCGAGGACAGCAAGTTCTGGCATGACCACAAGGGGGCGAAGCTGAATGCGATCCGCACCCGCAAGGGCATTGAAGAGGCCGACGTCATCGTGGTCCGCTTTGGTGAAAAATACAAGCAATGGAATGCGGCCTTTGATGCGGGCTATGCAGCGGCGCTGGGCAAGTCGATCATTGTGCTGAACCCGCCCGAGCATCAGCACGCCCTGAAGGAAGTTCATGCCGCGGCGCTTGCGGTGGCCGAAGAACCACGTCAGGTGGTCGAGATCCTCACCTATGTGCTGACCGGGGCATTGCCCGAATGAGCGCCGGGTCGGCGGCATATTTTGCCGCGGGCGGGCCGCCGATTCTGGAAACGGAACGGCTGATTCTGCGTCCGCACGGCACTGAAGATTTTGACGATCTCGCCGCGATGTGGGCAGATCCGGAGGTGGTGCGCTACATCAGTGGCGTGCCGTCGACCGCAGAGGCAAGCTGGTCGCGGCTCCTGCGCTACATCGGTCATTGGCAGGCATTGGGCTTCGGCTACTGGGCGGTGATCCTGCGCGACACCGGGGCCTATGCGGGCGATGTGGGGTTTGCTGATTACAAACGGATGATCGAGCCAGACCTTGGCGCGGTGCCAGAAGCCGGTTGGGTCTTGTCACCTGCGGTACACGGGCGTGGTATCGCCACAGAGGCGGTGCGGTGTATCCATCACTGGGCCGAGGCGCAGACCAAATGGGCGCGCACCTGCTGCATCTTCGATCCCGACCATAAGGTGTCGCAGAAGGTCGCGGTCAAACTGGGCTATCACACGGTGTCGGACACGGCGCTTTACAACGAAAAACCTACCCTGGTGATGCAGCGTGATATCCCCCGATGAACCGGTAGGGGTCTGATCTCAAGGGCACATCCACCGGTTGAATGTCGCGCGTTGGATTTGCGCTGAAAATATGCACCTGAACTGTTTTTTAACGGTGGGCTTGTTAAGTGAGAGTGACGCCGCCGCGAGAGCGCATTCCATTTCAGACAATTCAAGTGGTTCTATGTCCGACACGAATAAAACAGATCGCCGTAGATCCCGGTTCGAAGTTACACCGGAAACCGAAGACCGCGGTTTGTTTAAGCGCGGTTTGACACAGGTTGCGCTGACCTTGGTTCCAGTGATCGGCAAGACGGCGCGCGGCGATATTTCGGTGCGCGGCTACGTCAGTGAAAGCGAAGAGATTTCTGTCATTTTTGCTGGGCGGCGGATCAAGGAATTCGGGCCGCTGCACGAAGAGCTGCGCCGCCTGCTGACGGAGGCGAATTATTCGGCTCAACGGCGCCGCAAGGACCCGCCTCCGGTCAACAGCATTCGCCTGCCCGCACAGATCGAAGGCGCCTGGCGGGTGCGGTTCGAACGCAGCAATACCGGCGAGGACATTCGGGTGTTGCAGTTTCTCGCGGCCCGCTGGGGGTTTCTGGACCGCAACGGCGAGACGATCACCAGCGGCAAGCAGGCGCTTTATGGCAATCGCAGCAGCGATGCCGGCGCAATCTGAACGGCGCATCGCATACCGCGGCGAGCGTGTTTCGACGCCTTTGTAACACGGTGAGCGCCATGGATTCTTAAGATTTGAAATCCACTATATGTGCAGGGGCACCGTCACGGCGGGTCTCTCGTAATGACAATGGAATTGCTGCTGAAAACATGATGCCTCCCACATCCAGAATCGACCGTCGTGCGCAAACTCCCGTGTCCCCGGAATACGAGGATAGCGGCCTGTTCAAAGGCGGTGTGATTCAGGTGCAACTGGCGCTGGTTCCGGTTTTTGGCACCACATCGCGCGGCGATTGCACAACCCGTGGCTTCAATGCTGACGGCTGCGAGGTGTCAGTTGTCTTTGCCGGACGGCGGCGGCCCCACTTCGAGGCCATCTATAACCAGCTTCGATATATGTATGCCCAGGCGCATCACATGGACGCCATTCGTGGTGTCAAAATGCGCGATGTGAACGATATCCAGTTGCAGGTGCAATGCGAAGGGGCATGGCGGGCCCGGATGCTGGTGGATGAAAACGGGCAGGAACGCCGAAGTCTGCAATTCATGTTGGCGCGCTGGGCCTTTCAGGCGCATGACGGGCAGACCCTGCGGTTCGGAACTGCACCGCTCATCGCGCAGCGCCCCAAGGCCGCCCCCAGGGATCAGGGGGAAACGGCCGGGTTTGGAGCGGGTACCTGGCCCCCGACCCGAGGGCCGGGAGCCGCGTTCAGCCGCTAGGGCCAGTTTCAGCCTTCTTTCTGGATTTCCACGCTGTGGGGATAGGGAATGGAGATGCCTTCTGCGTCAAAGGCTTCTTTCACGCCTTGGATCATCGCCCACTTCAGTTCCCAATAGTCGCCCGCCGTGCACCAGAGGCGGGTGGAAATGTCGACCGAGCTGTCACCAAGGTTGGTTACGCGCACCCAGGGTTCCGGGTTTGCAAGCACGCGTCCGTCGGCCTCGGCCAGGCGCAGGATAATGCCCTTGGCCTTTTCGATGTCGTCGCCGTAGTCGATGCCATAGGTGATATCGAGGCGGCGGGTGTCATGCGCGGAGTAATTGGTGATGATCGCGCCCCAGGCCTGACCATTGGGAACGATGATCTGCACGTTGTCAGGGGTGACCAGCTCCGTCACAAAGAGGTTCAGGTCCTTCACCGTCCCGGCGGTGCCGCCGATGTCGACAAACTGGCCGAGCTTGTAGGGTCGAAACAGGATCAGCATGAAACCGGCGGCCAGATCACTCAGCGTGCCCTGAAGCGCAAGACCGATGGCGAGGGTGGCTGCACCGAGCATGGCCACCAGGCTGGTGGCCTCGATGCCAAAGACGCCAAGCACGGCGACCAGAACGATTGCCAGCAGCACCCAGCGCACCATGCTGGCGACGAAGTTGCCCAGCGTCTCGTCAATTTGCGGTGTCTTGTTGATGCGGCTGCGTACCGCGCTTGAAATCAGACCTGCGGCAATCCAGCCGAGTACCAGCACCACCAGCGCCTTGATGCCACTGACCACCAGCGGCCACATCGCACCAGCCTGTTCGATGAATTCTTCCATGTCAGTCCCCACGTTTTCTGTTCACCCCGCAATGGGCCGAACAAGGATCCGGCGGCTGTGCGGGGCCGTCATCTGTGCGGCGGCGCGGATCGCAGCCGCTGCTCCTGTCCTTCTTGCGTCAGGAGGGCGGGGAGAATCGAGAGGTTTTTAACACGCGGCACGGGGAAATTGTGCCGCGTGTCACACAAAACGCGCGGGTTCCGGTCGGGGCGGCGCGGCACCGGTGTCAGGATGCCGCGTCACTCGGCCGGGTCAGGCGGCGTCGCGCAGGGCGAGCGTCGGCGACAGAACGTCAAGGCCAAGCGCCTTGCCAACGGCATAGTAGGTCAGCTTGCCCGCGTGCACGTTCAACCCGTTCAGCAGATGCGGATCGTCGGCGCAGGCCTGTTTCCACCCTTTGTCGGCCAATGCCAGCAGGAAGGGGAGCGTGGCGTTGCCAAGCGCCTGGGTCGAGGTGCGGGCCACCGCGCCGGGCATGTTGGCGACGCAATAGTGCATGATGCCATCGACCTCATAGATCGGGTCGGCATGGGTGGTGGCGCGAGACGTCTCAAAGCAGCCGCCCTGATCAATGGCGACATCGACCAGAACCGCGCCCGGTTGCATGTCGGAAAGATCCGCACGCGACACCAGCTTGGGCGCTGCGGCGCCGGGGATCAGCACCGCTCCGATGACCATATCGGCATCCCGGATCAGCTCTGCGGTGGCGCCAGCGGTGGAATAGCGGTTCTTGAACGTGTTGCCGAACACATCATCGAGATACTTCAGGCGCGGCAGCGAGCGATCCAGAACGGTCACGTCAGCGCCCATGCCGGCGGCGATCTTGGCCGCATGGGTGCCGACAACGCCCCCGCCCACCACGACGACCTTCGCCGGGGCGACACCTGGCACGCCGCCCATCAGGACACCGCGTCCGCCATTGGCCTTTTGCAGCGTGTAGGCGCCCACCTGTGGCGCCAGCCGACCGGCGACCTCCGACATCGGGGCCAGCAGCGGCAGGCCGCCACGGTCATCGGTCACGGTCTCATAGGCGATGGCGGTGCAGCCGGAGGCCAGCAGGTCGTGGGTCTGCTCCGGGTCCGGAGCCAGGTGCAGATAGGTGAACAGAAGCTGCCCCTCGCGCAGCATCTTGCGTTCGACAGCCTGGGGCTCCTTTACCTTGACGATCATGTCGGCACTGGCAAAGATCTCTTCGGCGCTGTCGATGATTGTCGCACCGGCGGCGGTGTAATCCGCATCCGGAAAGCCGGCCCCCAGTCCCGCACCGGACTGGATCATGACCTGATGGCCATGGCTGACGGCCTCGCGCGCGGCGTCGGGTGTCATGCCGACGCGGAATTCCTGGGGTTTGATTTCCGTGGGGCATCCGATTTTCATGGGTCTCTCCTCCGTTCCCTTTGGGACAGAGTGTCGCAGGGTCGGTTTCAAATGTGCTGCTTTTTTCGGCAGTTTGAAAACTCGACTTTCGAAGGATCTTCGAATAGAACTCAATCCTACGCAAGAATAGGTGGGTCATTTGGCGTTAGATCAGGTGGATCGTCGAATCCTCGAGGTGCTGCAAAAGCAGGGCCGGATCTCGAACGCGGAGTTGAGCGAGGCCGTGAACCTTTCGGCATCGGCCTGTCACCGGCGGGTGCAACGACTGGAGAGCGACGGCTATATTCGCAATTATGTAGCGTTGCTGGACGCACGCAAGCTGGGGGTGCCGACCACGGTATTTGTGGAGATTACCCTGCAAACCCAGGCTGACGAGGTGCTGGAGGCGTTCGAGAAGGCGGTGGCACGCATTCCGGATGTGCTGGAGTGTCACCTGATGGCCGGGACGGCAGACTATATCCTCAAGGTGGTGGCGGAGAACACGGATGACTTTGCCCGCATCCACCGCCAACATCTGACCCGGTTGCCCGGGGTCGCGCAGATGCAATCGAGCTTTGCGTTGCGAACGGTGTTCAAGACCACGGCGCTGCCGATCAATTGATCAAGCTGCGCATTGGCGGCCGGGGAGCGTAAAATCATCGTGCCGGCCTACATGGATCTGCCACGTGGCCTGATCCGGAGGCACAATGATCGCGCGGGCGGGAAATTCAGGCGGAGGCGGGCGATTTTCGACCGGCATGCCGCCATTTGACACCAAAGGATCACATGACGCCGCTATGCGGTGGTACAACGCTATAGCAAGACTAAGGAGACACAGTGTGAGCAGCGATCAGGAAAATACCTCCTTCGAGTGGCTGGAAGCCGAGCTGCAGGACACGCTGGACGAGGATTTCGAAATCGAATTTGCCGAGCCCATGCTGTCCATGGAGCTTCGCAAGATCTATCGCGCCCAGCATCCGGAAATGCTGGACCGCAAGGTTTATTTCCGCAATCTGCTGCGGTTGCAGGCGGAGTTGATCAAGGTGCAGGATTGGGTGCAGCACACCGGAGCCAAGGTCTGCATCCTGTTCGAGGGTCGCGACAGTGCCGGCAAGGGGGGCGTGATCAAGCGGATCACCCAGCGCCTGAACCCGCGTGTCGCCCGGGTTGTGGCGCTGCCCGCGCCCAGCCGTCGCGAGCAGAGCCAGTGGTATTTCCAGCGCTATGTGCCGCATCTGCCGGCCGCGGGAGAGATCGTGCTGTTCGACCGCTCCTGGTACAACCGGGCCGGGGTCGAGCGTGTCATGGGCTTTGCCAATGACGATCAGGTGGAGCAGTTCTTTCAGGACGTTCCGGAATTTGAACGCATGCTGGTCCGGTCCGGTATCATCCTGCTGAAATACTGGTTCTCGATCACCGACGAAGAGCAGCAGTTGCGATTCCTCATGCGCATCCATGATCCGATGAAACAGTGGAAACTGTCGCCGATGGATCTCGAAAGCCGCATCCGCTGGGAGCAGTACACCAAGGCCAAGGAAGACATGTTCTTCCGCACCAATATCGAAGAAGCGCCCTGGTACATCGTCGAAGGCAACGACAAGAAGCGTGAACGCCTCAACTGTATCGAGCACCTGTTGACCAAGATCCCGTATCACGATGTTCCAAGTGAGAAGGTCACGCTGCCGGATCGGGAATACAACCCGAGCTACGAACGCCGGGTGCTGCCGGACGAATTATACGTGCCAAAGATCTACTGATCCCGACGATGTGACAGGGGGGCGCCCCCCTGTTCCGACCGATAGGGCCGGGCAGGCAGCAAGCAGAGGGAGCAGGCAGACTGCGAGGCCGACAAAGTGAAACCCCCGGAGCGAATGCCTCGGGGGTTTAAGTCTTAAACAGTATCCAGAAGAGACTGGAAACGGGCGAGGGGTCTTAGAGGAGACCTTCGCGCTGTGCTTTTTTGCGTGCCAGCTTGCGGGCACGGCGGATAGCTTCAGCTTTCTCGCGCGCTTTTTTCTCGGAGGGCTTCTCGAAATGTTGCTTGAGCTTCATTTCGCGGAAGACGCCTTCGCGCTGCAGCTTCTTCTTCAGGGCACGGAGCGCCTGATCGACGTTGTTGTCGCGAACACTAACCTGCATGTGGTTTTCACCACCTTTCTAAGTTGAGTTGCAAGGATTTGCAGGAGGTGGCCGTATAGCAAGGCGGACCTAAATTGTCTAGTACTGGAACCGCCGAGACAGAGGAGCATGTCCATTATGGCAGAAAACAACGGAAATTCCAGCGATCAGAGCGCTGAATTGCGGGACAGGCTGCTGGACGCGGCGCTGATGCATGTCCCGTTTGACGGTTGGACCGCGCCCACCTGGGCGGCCGCGGTGGCTGATTCGGGCGTGGAGCCGACCGTGGCCGAGGCCTTGTTTCCGCGCCGGGCGCTCGATCTCGCGGTGGCCTATCACAAGCGCGGTGATGCGCTGATGCTGGCGCGGCTGGCGGAGGGTGAGCTGGACACCTTGCGGTTCCGGGACCGGGTCGCGGCGGCTGTGCGATATCGTCTCGAAGCGGTCGAGGACAAGGAAGCGGTGCGCCGCGGTGCCACGCTGTTTGCGCTGCCGCATCATGCGGCCACCGGGTCGCGGCTGATCTGGGAGACGGCGGATGCGATCTGGACCGCGCTTGGTGATACGTCCGAGGATGCCAACTGGTACACAAAGCGGGCGACACTGTCGGCAGTCTATTCCTCGTCCGTCCTGTTCTGGCTGGGCGATGACAGCCCGGAGCACCAGGCGACCTGGGACTTTCTGGACCGGCGTATCGACGATGTGATGCAGTTTGAGAAGTTCAAAGCCAGTGTTGGCAAGAACCCGTTGTTGAAACCGCTGCTGGCGGGGCCGGCGTGGGTGATGAGCCGGATCCATGCTCCTGCGCGTCGCGAGGACCTGCCGGGGCGATGGCACTCCTGATCGCCGGTGTGATCCCCGGTGGCCCCGCGTCGGGCGGTGCGTCTGTGCGCGACGCCTGCGCGCGCGGGGCCGGGCGCAGGTGGTGGCTTGGCCGGGGGCGGAAGGGGTGTTAGCTCTGAGCGGAGACTGACATCCCGAAAGAGGATCCCTGCCGATGACACATGCCCTGCCTGCCATGATGCGCGCGGTTGAAATCTCAGAACACGGTGCGCCGGAGGTGCTGAAACTGGTGGAGCGCCCGGTGCCGCAGCCCGGCCACGGTCAGGTCGTGATCCGGGTGGCCTATGCCGGTGTGAACCGTCCCGATGCCCTGCAACGGGCGGGCGCCTATGCACCGCCCAAGGGCGCAAGCGACCTGCCGGGGCTTGAGGCCGCGGGGGAGATTGTCGCACTTGGCGCTGGGGTGACCGGTTGGGCCCTGGGCGATCAGGTATGCGCCCTGTTGCCGGGGGGCGGATATGGCGAGTTTGTCGCGACCCCTGCGGCCCATTGCCTGCCGATCCCGGAGGGCCTCAGCCTGAAAGAGGCGGCGTGCCTGCCCGAGACCTGTTTCACGGTCTGGTCAAACGTGGTCACGCGCGGCGGTTTGACGGCGGGAGAGCGGTTCCTGGTGCATGGTGGGTCCTCCGGGATCGGCACAACCGCGATCCAATTGGCGTCGGCCCTCGGTGCGCGCGTTTATGCAACCGCCGGATCTGATGACAAATGCGCCGCCTGTGTCGGATTGGGCGCGGACGTGGCGATCAACTACCGCGACGAGGATTTTGTGGAGATCCTGAAGGCAGATGGTGGCGCGCATCTGATCCTCGACATGGTGGGTGGGGACTATATCCCCCGCAATATTCGGGCGCTGGCGGATGATGGTCGGCTGGTTCACATCGCCTTTCTGCAGGGGCCAAAGGCGGAGTTGAACTTTGCTCAGATCATGGCGCGCCGGCTGACCGTGACTGGGTCCACGCTGCGTCCGCAGAGTGACCTCGCAAAAGCGCGGATCGCGCGGGATCTGGTCGAGGCGGTCTGGCCGATGATTGCAGCGGGCAAGGTGCGCCCGGTCATGGATTCAACCTACCCCCTGGCGGAGGCGGCAGCGGCTCATGCGCGGATGGAAGCCTCCACGCATATCGGCAAGATCGTCCTGAACGTGGGGGCTGACGCCTAAGCCAAAAGATCGCTGCGGCACTCCGAGCGGCTATTCCGCGCGCCGGGATCACATCACGGCACGGCGATAGAAATGCCACGTGGCGTGCCCCAGCAGCGGGACGACAAATATCAGACCCGCAAAAAGCGGCACCGATCCAAGCACCAGCAAGGCTCCGACCAGAGCGCCCCACAACAGGCAGACAAGGCGGTTCTGGCGCATCACCTGCAGGGACGTCGCCACAGCCATGGGCAAACCCACATGCCGGTCCAGCAGGAGCGGGAAGGATACGATGCTGACTGCAAGCGCTGCATAGGCGAAGGCCGCGCCGACGAGGGTGCCAACCACGATCATAGTCCAGCCGGACGATGTGGTGAACACATCACGGGCAAAGGCCGCGAGCGAGGCGGGCGTGTCCGGTCCCAGCGTCGCGCCAAAGATTGCCTGCGCCACCATGATCCAGATCACAAACAGAGCCGCGAGATAGAATGCCAGCATCAGGACCGAAGCAAAGGCGGGAGAGCGCAGCACGGAAAAGGCTGACATCCAGCCGCTCGGTTCGCCGGCCTCGCGGCGCCGGGACATTTCATACAGCCCGATCGCGGCTGCGGGGCCGACGATGGCAAAGCCCATCACCATCGGCACCAACAACGGCAGAACGTCCAGATGAAATCCGCTCATCACCATAGCGAGGCCGATCAGAGGGTAGATGAACACCAGGAACATGGCATCTGAACGGGCGGCCTTGAAATCCGCCCAGCCCGCTCGCAGCGCGTGCGAAATATCGCCCATGTCCATGCTCCGCACCCGGGGGCGGGCGTTGGTGTCGCTGCGTATCTCGTCAATCGCCTCGGTGGTGCCGTGACTGGCGGATTTCAGCGATTGCAACACCCAGCTTGCGGGGTTGCCGATGGTCTTGGGGGCGGTCTCTGACATAGCTTGGCTCCTCCTGTGGCTCGCCGGGGCGTGCCGCGCGGAACAGCTGGGATCCAAGCCGGGACCAGGCCAAGATATGCGATCATGCGCGTCTGCGTCTCGGATGGTCCCGGTGGGAAACCCTCGATTGGGCCGTCGCGCGGCATGTCGGATCCCCACCCTAACACGCCTGCGCGGTTTTGTCTGTCACAGTCGCGGGAGCAGATCCGGCGCGTGGCCGGATCATCGCACGGGTTCGAACCGCGCGTCGGTCAGGGCGCAGTCCCGGATCACGTCACGTCCGCAGGGAACCGGATCCAGCGTGCGGGACAGGCAGATTCGCGCTTCCTGGATAAAACCGTCGCGGCAGGTGATGGTCAGGCTGTCCTCATCAAGCGCTGGATTTTCCTTCAGAAACGCCTCTTCGACCACGGCAGCGGGCAGTGTCACCGGCTTGTCGAGGCGGCGGAAGGCCACGGGGCGCGTGACGCTGTCGAAGGCCCGGCGGGACAAGTCGAAGTAGGTCCGGGGCGACAGGCCGGAACAGGTCCCGTGTTTTTTCCACTGATGCCAAGCAAGGCCGGGCGTGCCCATGATATCGGCCATTTCGCCGGTCATGCGGCGGTTCGGGGGCGCTTCGGTTGTGCGGCAATAGTTTGGCCAGCCCTGGTGAAACTGCGGCCACAGGCCATGCAGGGTCCAGCCGTGATCGTGGCGGTGATCACATTGGTCTGATCCTTTTGCGTCCCCCTCGATCGCACACCAGTTGGGGGACCAGCTGAGCGCCAGAACGTAATAGTCGAACTGGCCCGCGGGGTCGCCCTCGGCCTGCGCAGAAGGGGCGAAGCCGGCCAGACTTGCCAGAATTGTAAAGATCAACCGCCGCATTCGCCTCTTTCCTTATGGTTTCAAGGCGACTATATAGACCTGAAGTTCCCCGACAACGGAAACCCGCCCCGCAGACCGGGGAAGCCGATTTAAGGCGACGGGAGAGGTTTACCCGCAGGTTGTCCGGTCCAGCGTGACATTCGGGGACAGACGTGTTTCGAAGGAGTAAAGCACATGGCAAAACCGTTGATGGCCAAGGCGACCGCCGTGTGGCTGGTGGACAATACCACGATCAGCTTCAAGCAGATCGCAGATTTCGTGGGCATGCACGAACTGGAGATCCAGGGCATCGCGGACGGCGACGTCGCGGCTGGCGTGAAAGGGTTCGACCCGATTTCCAACAACCAGCTGACCCAGGATGAAATCAACGCCGCCGAGAACAATCCGCTGCACAAGTTGAAGCTGAAGTTCAACGCCGCCGCCGCAGGCGAGGAAAAGCGCCGTGGTCCGCGCTACACCCCGCTGTCCAAGCGTCAGGATCGTCCGAACTCGATCCTGTGGCTGGTCAAATTCCATCCGGAGCTGTCCGATGGCCAGATCGCCAAGCTGGTCGGCACCACCAAGCCGACGATCCAGTCGATCCGGGAACGCACCCACTGGAATATCTCCAACATGGAGCCGATCGATCCGGTGGCGCTGGGCCTGTGTAAACAGTCCGAACTTGACGCAGCTGTGCAGAAAGCGGCCAAGGCACGCGCCGCCGAGGGCGGGATCATGAGCGATGATGAGCGTCGCAAACTGGTGTCCACCGAACAGTCGCTGGAGATGGATGCAGAGCCCAAAATCCCAACCGCGATCGAAGGGCTGGAGACCTTTACCCTTGGCTCGTCCGACGAGGATGACAAGAAAGAAGAAGAAATCGTCGATGCGGACAGCTTCTTCAATCTGCCGGCGTCTGACGATGAGGATGAAGACGACGATAGTGACGATCCGCGGTACTAAGTCCTGCGATGCACCCGCTTTGGTAATTTGCCAAGTTGCCGGGTAAGGCATTGTCGAAAAACAACAAACGCCGCCCTTTTGACGAGGGGCGGCGTTTGTTTTTTCACTCTTGCAAATAGCTGAGTAAATAACTAAGAAATGCACACCCAGCTTATCGACCGCCTCTGACGCGTCGAACCTGCCCGGACCAATCCGTAGCAAATGCAGCGCCCGTCGATGGTTCCGGCGCGGCAGGTAAAGAGGGTGAGCGTCCATGACACTTCAGGTTCCTATCGCGCCAGATCTGGGACAGGCCCCTGTGGCGGCCTTCGGGTTTGACCCGTTTGAAACCCGCCTGCTGGCGGTGACGCGGCATCTCGTGACGACATCGCGCGCGCCGGACAGTCAGGCCTGGCACCGTGGCTTTGTGATTGCGGCGGAAACCTGGGGAGAGGCGCAGGGTCTGGCGGTGGCCTACGCTCTCTGGCCGGTGGTGCGTGAGGTGCTGGCGCTGCGGGGCGATGATTTTGCCTGCAACGATCCACTGGATCTGGACACGCGGGATCTGCTGACCGCGGATGAGGCACAATTCCTGGCGATGCTGCATCACATGCGCCGGGATGAGACCAACCGCGCCCGGGATGCCGTTGACGCGCTGACGTTGGGGCGCATGGACCCGGAGTTGATCCGGGCGGGGCTGTCGTTTTCGGATCGGTTTCCATCCGGGGCGCGTCAGCGTCTGCGGGGCGCGCCGGCGCTTCGGGTGGTCCGTTAAGCGCCGCCGCGCGCCACGCCGCGTGCCCGAAGTTTCGTAACGGCCGGCGGGAAAGCACAGCAAGCAGTCTTGCACGACCGGGGCGCGGGTTGTAGGCATTTCGCCAACGCAAGTCCCGGGAGGCGTTGAGCATGGACGATCCAAAAACCCTGGTTTCCACCGACTGGCTGGCGGCGCATCTGAGGGACCCCGATTTGCGGGTCCTCGACGCGTCCTGGTATCTGCCGCAGATGGAACGCGATGCGAAGGCCGAGTATGAGGCCGGGCATATTCCAGGCGCGCGCTTCTTTGATATCGATGAGATCTCTGATCACCGCTCGGATCTGCCGCACATGGCTCCGCCGGTGGAAAAGTTCATGTCGCGGCTGCGCGCCATGGGCGTTGGGGATGGCCACCAGGTGGTTGTCTACGACGGGATGGGACTGTTTTCCGCGGCCCGCGTCTGGTGGCTGTTCCGCCTGATGGGGCAGAGTAATGTCGCGGTGTTGGACGGTGGCCTGCCCAAGTGGACCGCCGAGGGCCGCCCGCTGGAGGATCTGCCGCCGGTGATCCGCGACCGCCACATGACCGTTCGCGTGCAGAACCACATGGTGCGCGATGTGACCCAGGTCTCTTCCGCCGCCAAGCTTGGCGATCACGAAATCATCGACGCGCGCGCCGCGGAGCGGTTTCGCGGAGAGGCGCCTGAGCCGCGCCCAGGCATGCGGGCGGGGCACATTCCGGGCTCCCGGAACGTGCCTTTTACCACGCTTCTCAATGACGATGGCACCATGAAGGCGGCAGACGATCTGCGTGCGATCTTCGAGGCGGCCGGTGTCGACCTTGGCAAACCTGCCATTACCTCTTGCGGGTCGGGCGTCACCGCCGCCGTGCTCAGCCTGGCGTTGGAACGCATGGGCAAGCACGATCACGCGCTCTATGACGGATCCTGGTCCGAATGGGGCGCTTTCCCGACCCTTCCCGTTGCAACCGGAGACGACTGATGTTCGAGAACCTGAAACCCCAGCCCGCCGACAAGATCCTGGCGCTGATGCAGATGTACCGCGATGACCCGCGGGACCAGAAGGTGGATCTGGGTGTGGGGGTCTACAAGAATGCCGAGGGCGTGACCCCGGTCATGCGGGCGGTCAAGGCTGCTGAACAGCGCATCATCGACGAGCAGACCACCAAGGCCTACACCGGGCTGGCGGGTGATCCGGCCTATGCGGATGCGATGATCGGCTTGATCCTCGACAACGCCGTCGAGCGCAGCAAGATTGCGGCCGTCGCGACCCCCGGCGGCACCGGCGCGGTGCGCCAGGCGTTTGAGCTGATCAAGATGGCGAACCCCGGCGCACGCGTCTTTGTGTCCGATCCCACCTGGCCGAACCACGTGTCGATCCTGAAATACGTTGGCATCGAGACGGTGGTCTATCGCTATTTTGACGCCGAGACCCGTGCGGTGAATTTCGACGGCATGATCGAGGACCTGAAAACCGCCAAAGAGGGTGACGTGGTGTTGCTGCACGGGTGCTGCCACAACCCCACCGGGGCCAACCTGAACCAGAGCCAGTGGAAAGCGGTGGTTGAGCTGCTGAATGAACGCGGTCTCATTCCGATGATCGACATCGCCTATCAGGGCTTTGGCGACGGTCTGGAAGAGGACGCCGCAGGGGTCCGTCTGGTGGCCTCTTCGGTGCCGGAATGCCTGATCGCGGCAAGCTGTTCCAAGAACTTCGGCATCTACCGCGAACGCACCGGCCTGTTGATGGCAATCAGCCAACAAGGGGAC
Source organism: Epibacterium sp. MM17-32 (assembly GCF_022348205.1). Taxonomy (NCBI): domain Bacteria; kingdom Pseudomonadati; phylum Pseudomonadota; class Alphaproteobacteria; order Rhodobacterales; family Roseobacteraceae; genus Epibacterium; species Epibacterium sp. MM17-32. The sequence goes on from NZ_JAKRFC010000007.1 coordinate 147,464, forward strand.
GCAGAGGGGCTCAACCAGAAGACGCTCGCCTTTCTCAACCGCCAGAACTACTCGTTCCCGCCGGATCACGGCGCGCGTGTCGTGACCACGATCCTGAACGATCCTGAGCTGCGCGCCGACTGGCAGAAAGAGCTGGAAGAGACCCGTCTCGGCATGCTGGCCCTGCGTCAACAACTGGCAGACGAGTTGCAGCGCCTGACCGGATCTGATCGCTTTGGCTTCATCGCCGAACACCGGGGCATGTTCTCGCTGCTCGGCACCACGCCGGAACTTGTGGAAAAGATGCGCGTGGATGCGGGGATCTACATGGTGGGTGACAGCCGGTTGAACATCGCCGGTCTCAATGCGCAGACGGTACCGATCCTGGCCAAGGCGATCGTCGACGCGGGCGTCTGATCCTTTCCAAGTTCGTTCAGAATTGACAACGCGCCCCTGTCCTGCGAGGGCGCGTTTTTTGTTGGGCGACGTGCAAAAGCGCCCGGTCTGGAAACGCAAAACGCGGCGCCGGAGCGCCGCGTTTGAGGTGTTTGGGTGTTGGACCGCCGTGTCAGCCGGCCTTGAACTCCGGGTAGGCTTCCATGCCCAGTTCCGCCATGTCGAGGCCGTTGATTTCGTCCTCTTCGCTCACGCGGATGCCCATGGTGGCCTTCAGGATGAACCAGACGATGCCCGAGACGATGAAGGTGAAGGCGCCGATGGCGACGAAGCCGATGATCTGGGTCACAAACGAGGTGCCTTCGGTGTAGAAGGGAACCGCGAAGGTGCCCCAGAAGCCCGCCACCAGGTGAACCGGGATCGCGCCGACGACGTCATCAATCTGCAGCTTGTCGAGCATCGGCACCACAATGACCACGATCACACCGCCGATGGCACCGATCCACAGAGCGCCAAACAGGCTGGGGTCGAGCGGACCTGCGGTGATCGACACCAGGCCGGCAAGCGCACCGTTCAGTACCATGGTCAGGTCCGGTTTCTTGAACAGAGCCTGGGTCAGCAGCAGGGCGGCGACAGCGCCAGCGGCAGCGGCCATGTTGGTGTTGGCAAAGATACGCGACACATCGGTCACGTCACCCACGGTGCCCATCGCCAGCTGCGAACCACCGTTGAAACCGAACCAGCCGAGCCACAGGATGAAGGTACCGAGAGTCGCCAGCGCCAGGTTGGAGCCGGGCATCGGGATGGTTTTGCCGTCTTTGTATTTGCCGATACGCGGGCCGAGGATCAGGGCACCGGCCAGCGCGGCAAAGCCACCAGCGGCGTGCACCAGGGTCGAACCGGCGAAATCGGAGAAGCCCATCTCGGAGAGGAACCCACCGCCCCACTGCCAGGACGCCTCGATCGGGTAGATCACGCCCGTCAGAATGGCGACGAAGATCAGGAAGGGCCAGAGTTTGATGCGTTCAGCCAGGGTGCCCGACACGATCGATGCGGTGGTGGCGCAGAACATCAGCTGGAAAAAGAAGTCGGAGCCGACAGATGCATAATCCAGCGAGGCATCCGCCGCGTCGAGACCAACGGTTTCCAGCGATGTGATGGAGAACCACGGTCCCATCACGCCTTCGATCATCCATTCACCCGGATACATCAGGTTGAAGCCGATCAGCCAGTACATGATGGCCGCGATGGAGAACAGCGCGATGTTCTTGGTCAGCTGCATGGTCACGTTCTTGGACCGGACCAGACCCGCTTCGAGCATGGCAAAGCCGGCGGCCATCCAGAACACCAGGAACCCGCCGATGAGGAACAGGAGCGTGGTGAAGATATAGGGGTTGATGTCCGGTGTCTCCGCCGCAGCTTCCTGCGCGAAGGCCAGACCCGGCAGGGCCGCCAGCGCCGTGGCGGCGAGTGTCACTGTCAGTTTTTTCATTGGTTTTGGCTTTCCTTTGCGAAAGGCGCGTTAGAGCGCGTCCTGATTGGTTTCGCCGGTGCGCACGCGCACGGCCTGGGCCACGTCCAGCACGAAGATCTTGCCGTCGCCGATCTTGCCGGTGCGGGCGGTCTGGGTGATGGTTTCAACCACCTGGTCAGCCAGGTCGGAGGGCACCACGATTTCCAGTTTCACCTTCGGCACGAAATTCACTTCGTATTCGGCGCCGCGGTAGATCTCGGTGTGACCCGCCTGTGCGCCAAAGCCCTTGATTTCGGTTACCATCAAACCTGACACCCCAAGCGCGGTCAGCGCCTCGCGGACCTCCTCCAGCTTGAAGGGTTTGATGGCTGCAATGATCAATTTCATCTCGTCACCCTTTCCCGGGCCCTGCGCCCGATGTTTGCAGGTGCAGAAGATCGTCCCGCTCGAGTCGGGGGAACGTTACAGCTGGGTTAAGACGCCTGCTTTCTGGGCGTCGGCTCAATAAATTCGCTCAAAAAAGGGGCTCTGCTTGTTAATTAGGCGCATTTTGGATGGGGTGTGGCGGAAAACCGCCTCTCTACATCCTGCGCAAGAGGCGCTATTCTGTGCCAAAGAGGCAGGGCTTAAGCCCGCCCAGACGTCGAAGATGAGCAGTCAGAACAGGATTTCAGCATGACGCAGGGGCGCAATTCCGGGCGCGGAACTTCGGGACGTGGACGTGGTCCGCTGGTTGCGGACAAGCGTTACCCTGGCGGGAGCGCACGCAAACCCGCCAAGAAAGCGCCCCGTAGGAAAACCTCAGCCAAGGCCAAATCCGGATGGCGCCTGTTCGGGCGGCGCAAGGCGGTGCGGCGGCCTCCGCGCAAGCGCGGCCTGCTGGGATGGCTGCTGATGCCGTTCCAGATCGTCTTGCGTGCGATCTGGGCCGTCAGCTGGCGCATGGGGGTTCTGGTCGGGCTCTTTCTCGTGGCGGCGGTGGCCTATCACTATTCGAAGTTGCCGGAATACCAGGCGCTGCTGGACGGGCGAAATCAGGGCTCGGTCACGCTTCTGGATCGCGACGGCAAGACATTTGCCTGGCGCGGTGACCAGTTTGGTGGCGTGGTGACGGCCGAAACCGTCTCTCCACACCTGAAAAACGCGATCGTCGCCACCGAAGACAAGCGGTTCTACCGCCACTTCGGCGTCTCGCCGCGCGGGATCGCCAGCGCGGTGCGGATCAACCTGCGCGAAGGACGCGGCCCGCTGTCCGGGCACGGTGGCTCTAGCATCACCCAGCAGACCGCAAAGCTGATGTGCCTCGGCGTTGAATACGACCCCGAGATCTGGGACAGCGAAGCCGCCTATGAAAGCGACTGCCGCCAGTCCTCACTCTGGCGCAAGGCAAAGGAAGCGATCTTTGCCATGGCGATGGAGGCAAAATACTCGAAAAACGAGATCCTCTCGATCTACATGAATCGCGCCTATATGGGCGGTGGGGCCTATGGCGCCGAAGCGGCATCGCAGCGGTTCTTTGGCAAATCCGCCAATCAGGTGAACCCGCCCGAGGCCGCAATGCTGGCCGGTTTGCTGACGGCCCCTTCGACGCTGGCGCCGACCAACAACATCGAACGTTCGCGCAATCGCGCGGCCACCGTGCTGCGTCTGATGGAGGAGCAAGGCTATCTGAGCGAACAAGAACGCGAGATGGCAGCAGCCAATCCCGCAGAGCTCAGCGAAGCGGCAGCAGCCCGCGCCGGTGGCTATTTTGCGGATTGGATCATGGATACGGTGCCGGGGTTCCTGGGCGACCAGACCACCGAGGATGTGGTCATCCGCACCACGCTCGACCAGCGTTTGCAGCAGGCGGCCGAGGATGCGGTCACTTATGTGTTCGAAAACAAGGTGCGCGAGGGGTCCAAGGCACAGGCTGCCGTGGTGGTCATGAGTGCGGATGGGGCGGTGCGTGCGATGGTCGGCGGGCGCAAGGTCCGGGCCTCGGGCGTGTTCAACCGGGCCACGCAGGCCAAGCGGCAGACTGGATCGTCGTTCAAACCCTTCGTCTATGCGGCGGCGCTTGAACTTGGCTATTCGCCCTACGACCGGGTGCTGGATGCGGAATATTGCATCGACATTCCGGGATCCGGCCCGTGGTGTCCGCAGAACTATACCCGCAAGCATTACGGCGAAATCACCCTGACCCGCGCCTTGCGCGACTCGCTCAACGTGCCGGCGGTCAAAGTGTCAGAAGCCGTGGGGCGGGATAACGTGCGCCACGTGGCGGGCGAATTCGGCATCGAGAGCAGCCTGGCGGACGGTCCGTCGCTCGCGCTTGGCGCCTCGGAGAGCACGCTGATCGAGATGACCGGCGCCTATGCCGGTATTCTGAACGGGGGATCGTCTGTGACCCCCTATGGCGTGGAGGCCCTGACGCTGGTCGGTGATGCCGAGCCTTTGATGGGCGCGTCCGGCGGCATGGGAGAGCGGGTGATCCGCCCTGCCGCCGCGCAGGAATTGATCTGGATGATGGAAAAAGTCATCGCCGAGGGCACCGGAAGGCGCGCGCAGATCCCGGGCTGGCAGGCGGCGGGTAAATCCGGCACGACCTCGGCGGCAAAGGATGCCTGGTTCATCGGGTTTACCGCCGAATACGTGGCGGGGGTCTGGATGGGCTACGATGACAACACGCCCCTGACCGGTGTGACCGGCGGTGGTCTGCCGGCCGAGATCTGGCGCGAGGCCATGGTGCGTGTTCATTCTGGTCTGGAGCCGCAGCCGCTGCCGATGAAGGCCCCGGAGCCGATCGCGGTGCCGGAGCCCCAGCCGGCTCCGCGTCGACAAGGAGATGGCGTCGGGCGTGGGATCGAGCGGGCCCTGAACGGCGTGCTGCGCGACATCTTCGGCAACTGACGCGGCGGGAAAGGTTCCCCCCGAGTTTGCCCGAGCGCCTGTCGCAAGAGGGCGCTCCGCCCGGATGGGATCAAAACAATCCTGGGTGTTGCTGCGCTGCAGACCCGGTTTTGCCAGGCTCCATCAGGCGATGGGATCGGGACACCCCCTGCAATCCAAACGCGGTTTCGGGAGTGCCGCAGGTTTGCGGCAGGCCCCGAACCATCGTGCAGGCCGCGTTGCAAACTCGATCGCGAAACGCGACAGCGGCGTTGTCGGCGCGCAGAGTATTCAGCCGGACAAGGCGGTCATGGAGGGGACCGCCACGCTCATACTGTACGGTATAGGCTGCGGATTGGGGTCCGCTGGTGGTGGCCCCGGCCACCTGTGCGCCACCCAGGGTCACCAAGGCCGCAAAGGCAAAGAGCGCAGGGCCGGCGGCGAGGGGCCGCGTCTGGTCATTGGACTGCAGCGCGGCGGAGACGACGCGGGAGAGAGCTTTGGAAAGTGACATGGTCCGGTCCTCGCAAGTGAGTTTCGACTTGGGGACAGGAGTAGGTGGGGCGCGCGGAAGGGCTGGGATCAGCCTATGGCGAAATTGCGGAGCTTGTTATCAGTTTGGTAAGAATTGTCCCGAAGTTCCAATGATGTCAGTCTGATGCTTGGTTGAGTGTCGGCGGACCCCGATGACAGAGAGGTGCTCAGCTGAGTGAGATCAGGAGTTCGCACAAGGCTTCCGGATCGTATCGGTGCGGCTTGGGTGCATGTGCAAGCGGCTGGCCGATGCAGGGGATGCCATGGTCGCGGCTGACCTGGTCGCGGTCCTGGGCCGGGGTTTGCCCGTCACAGACCACATGGGTCAGAAGCGCGGACGTGGAAACGGGTCCTGCGTCGCGGCGCAATGCGTTCAGCAGGGCGGCGACCTGATCGGTCAGCCGCATGCCATGACACTCCGGGTCGTCACCGAGGCTGGGCACATAGATTTTCGGCACGGTGCGCGACGCGATGGCGCGTCCGACACCGGCGGGCAGCAGGTTGGAGATCACACTGGAATAGAGGCTGCCGGGCGGGTAGCAGATCAAATCGCTGGCCGCGATCAGCTTTTGGTTCCGTTTCGGCAGGCGCACCGAGTCGGCAGGCAATTCTCCGGTGCCATCCGACAGGAAGAGGCGCAGGATGCGGGTGCCGAGCGGCGCGCTCTCCTTCCCTGTCATCTGGCGTTGTCCGATGACGCGCCGCCCGTCTTCCAGCTCGGCCCCGATCTGCAGGTTCACATCGGCAATGGGACGCACGGTTCCACGCACATCGACCATCTTCGACATCAGGAACAGCACCGGTTCGAGCCCCTTGTCATTGTCGAGGTAGCCGCCGGCGAGGATCAGGTTGCCGATGCTGGCGTTGCGATAGTCCAGATCACCGGGCGCGGCCTCGGAGAAATGGCGCAGGTAGCCGACAATCAACTGCCGCATCGGCTTGGACAGGGCCTTCAGAAGTGGATGCGATCCGTCGAACAGGCTGGCCACCTCGCGGGCCAGGTCCTTGTCGCGGGCCGTTTTCGGCAGCCGGTGGGAAAACAGTCGATAGATGTCCGGCTGGCCCAGTTCGGTTTCATCAGCCAGTGCCATCAGGCGGCTTCGCAAATCTCCCACGGCAGGCATGGCGAAGGCTTCGCGCAGCACCTGCGAAGAGCCGCCACTGTCGAACGGAGTGATGAGATGGACCGAATTATGCGTATAGTGCTTGAGTTTGCGGGAAATCTCGTTGAGCGCGCTGCCACCGGAAAAGAACAGCAGGCGCGGCCCGAGGTTGGGCGCAGCCCGCGAGCGTGTGATGCGCAGGTTGTCGGGAACCGAGGCTTGGCGTAGGATCGCGAAATCGGTCATGGATCTCCACTCGTGCTGCTCGCGGCGACCATGCCACTCCTTTTGCCAAAACACCACAGACTTGCCATGCCCTCTCCTGCACCAGAGTTCCTTGATGTCATCCGCGTTGTGGCGCGGGCGGTGATCTGGCGTGAAGGATGTGTTCTTGTTCAGGTCAAGCAGGCCGCGGACGGGCGCATCTATCTCGGTCTTCCGGGCGGACGGCTGGAGCCGGGAGAAACACTGGCCGAAGCCGCCCGGCGCGAAGCCGAAGAAGAAGTCGGCGCCAACGTTCAGGTCGGTGCTCTGATCCATGTTCTGGAAACCTACCGCCAGCGCCCCGAGGGGATACGCCATCAGGTGGAACATCTGTTCACCTGTCATGTGGATGACACATATGTCCCGCAGATGGGGAAACATCCGGATTCCAAGCAGATCGCGGTGCGCTGGGCCGATCCCGTTGCCGAGGCCGACCTGTTTGATCCACCCTATGGTGCGTTGCTGACGGATCAGATCGCCGAGATCTACCGAGGGGTAGTACAAGATGAAACTGCCTGAGGCGGCACAAGAAAACCTGGCGTTTCTGCTGGCGGAGCTGGACGGGCAGATGTCCGGCCTGCTGGCCTATTTCAAGGCCCCGTCGCCGGAGGCGGCACAGAAGGTGGTGCAGCGCGCGGGCTATGCCCACAACCTGTGGTCACGGGTGCAGTCGGCCTGCCGCAGCGCTGCCACCCGGGGCAAACCCTCGCAATCCCGGCGGCTGGTGCTTCAGAATGTGGACACCATTGCCCGCAACCTCGATCAGCTGTCGCGCCTGTCTCGCATGGCCTTGCTGCATGCGGAGGATGTGGAGCGGGGGAAGCTGTTGCGCCCCGAGGCCTATCGGAAGGTCCTGAAACAGGTGGCGGGCGCGCTGCATGAGGTGTTGCCGGCGCTGGAGGCTACCGATGGCAAGAGCGCGATCGCCATCGGGCAGCACAAGGCCGAGGTCGATGACTTCTACGACCGGATGTTCCGGACCTACACGCGCGATATGCGCGACACCCGCCACACCGAAGACCTCGCCAATGCGCTTTTGGTCCTGAACGAGGTGCGCCGCATGGGCGAAAGCCTGCAAGGCATTTCCGAGGCGCTGCTGTCGATTTCGATCGGGCAGAACGTGCAGTTCGAACGCTATTTCACCCTGCGCAGCGTGCTGTCGGGCAGCAAGGTCGCTGATGAGGACCTGGTATTGAAACCGCTGGCTGAAACCCGTTCCGGTAGCGCGATTTCCGCGGTCAGCACCCGTGACAAGGGCGGAGATCTGATCGATGCGGTGTTCAAGGACGGCGAGAAACGCAAGGTCAAGGAGGAGCGGGCAGGGGTCAAGAGCTGGCATGCGATCTATCCCGGGCTGGCGCCGCGAATCCTGTCGTATGAAAAACGCGGCCAGTCCGCGGCGCTGCTGATTGAACACCTGCCGGGCTACACTTTCGAACACGCCCTGCTGAACGAGGGCGAGGCGGCGTTGTCCGCAGCTCAGCGGGCATTGTACAAGACCCTGCAAGACATCTGGACGCGCACGCGCGCGGATGATCCGGTCGAGATGCGCGCGATGAAGCAACTGGCCGACCGCATGCAGGACGTCTATCGTGTTCATCCCGAATTCGACACCGGCACCGCGTGCATCCAGGGCGTAAACCACCCTGCTTTCGAAGATCTGTTAAAAGCGGCGGAGAGGCGCGAAGCAAAGGTGACCGCACCGTTTTCGGTTTACATTCACGGGGACTTCAACCTCGACAATGTGATCTACGATCCCGGTGAAAAGAAAGTCCGGTTTATCGATTTGCATCGCTCGCGCTATATGGACTACGTGCAGGATGTATCGGTGTTCATGGTTTCGAACTACCGGTTGCAGGTGCAGGACGGCCCGGTCCGGGCGCGGATTGCCGACACGGCGTTGGGGCTGCACCGGATGGCGGCAAAGTTCGCCCGTGCCGAAAAGGACACGACATTCGAATACCGGCTGGCGCTGGGACTGGCGCGGAGCTTTGCCTCATCCACGCGGTTTGTCTTTGACAAGGAACACGCGCGGCGCATGTTCCTGCGCGCGCGCTACCTGCTGGAGAGAGCCCTTGCCGTGCCTGAAGGCCGCGAAGGCCGATTGAAATTGCCAATCAAGGAGCTGTTTGGTGACTGAACGGAAAATCGGGGTGGTCGGCATCCCGGGCAAGTGGTCGACCGAAGCGATCGCAGAGGCGCTGGAGGCGCGGACGGGATTTCGCCTGGTGATCGACATGGCGGAGGTCTCGCTGGATCTTGCGTCTGGCGCGCTGATGTATCGCGGCGAGGATCTGTGCCAGCTTGACGGGCTGGTGATCAAGAAGATTTCCGAAGACTACAGCGTCCATGCGCTTGACCGGCTGGAAATGCTGCGCGTGGCCGAAGCCAAGGGCGTGAAGATCTACAGCCGCCCCGAGGCGATCTTGCGGTTGATGGACCGGCTGGCCTGTACGGTGACGCTGGCAAATGTCGACATCCCGATGCCGCCAACCACGATCACAGAAGACGAAGGCGCGGCGTTGCGGGCGGTGGAAACCTATGGCAGCGCAGTGTTCAAGCCGCTGTTCTCGACCAAGGCGCGCGGCATGTGCGTGATCTCTGCGGACGATGCGGATGCGGCAGACCGGGTCGCGGCCTTCAAGGCGGATAACCCGGTGATGTATGTGCAGGCCAAGCGCGAACTCTCCGGGCAGGACCTGGGCATGGTGTTTCTCGGCGGCCGCTATCTGTGCACCTATGCGCGGGTGAAACAGGACGAGAGCAGTTGGAACACGACCATCCTGTCGGGCGGCAAATACGAGTCGTTTGAACCGGACGCCGCGCTGATCGCGTTGGGGCAGCGCGCACAGGCCCCCTTCGGTCTGAGCTTTACCACCGTGGATGTGGCCCTGACCGAGACCGGTCCGATCGTGTTCGAAGTCTCTGCCTTTGGGGGCTATCGCGGGGTTCGGGACGGTTGCGGCATCGATGCGGCGGCGCTGGTGGCCGATCACGTGCTGACGGGGGTCACTGCATGACGGCACGGACAGTTGCTGACATGCGCGCCCATTTCGACCTGACCCGCGCCATGGCCGCCGCGCCGCTGGATTTGCAGGTCGGGCCGGTGACGTTGCGCATTCTTTGCGAGGGGACCCTGCGCGAGGCGCATGCAGACTACTTCAAGGATGCCGTTGCAACGGTCGTGGCCCCCGACATCAGTGTCCATGTGGTCGAGGGGCAATTGCTGGAGCCGGCCCCGGTCTGGCAGGACTGGGCGCGAGAGCCGGGCAAGACCGGACGCAAGGATGCAATCTTCGACCTGAGAGACGGTCGGTTGATTCACAAATGGCGCACCGGCGTCACGTTCCTGCAATCGCCGGACCTGCTGGTGGCGTTTGGTCCGGTTTCGGCACATCCCAATCAGGTGGTGAACTTCATCAATACGCAGGTGCTGAACCATGGCCAGCGCATGGGGTGGCAGATCTGTCATGCCGCGGCTGTTACCCGGGGGGCGCGCACGCTTGCGATCGCCGGTCTTTCGGGAGGCGGCAAGTCCACGTCCATCCTGCGCCTGATGGATATCCCGGGTACGGCGTTCATGACCAATGACAGGTTGTTGGCAACGTCTGACGACAGCGGGGCCCGGGGGCTGGGCATCCCGAAACATCCGCGCATCAACCCCGGTACCATCCTTGGCAATGGCCGCTTGCACGGCATGCTGAGTACGGCGCGCATCGCTGAACTGCGTGCCATGCCGGAAAGCGATCTGTGGGAGCTGGAAGAGAAACACGACCTGATAATCCCGGACATCTATGGCGAGAACCGCATTGCCTATGCGGGCCCGTTGACGGATTTCTGGGTGCTGAACTGGCAGCGGGACGCAGACAAGGTGACCATGATCGAAGAGGTCGATCTTGCGGAGCGCCCGGATCTACTGAGCGCGATCATGAAGAGCCCCGGGCCATTCTATCAATATCCCGATGGCCGCTTCCTGCATGACGATGAAGCCCCCGATCCGCAGGGCTATCTTGCGGCGTTGCGCAATGTGCGTGTGCAGGAGGTCACCGGGCAGGTGAATTTTGATGCCATTGCCTATTTCGGGCGCGAGTTGTTCGATGCCTGAGCCACGGCGTGTCATCGCACTGGTGCGCCACGGGGCCTATGCGCAGCGACCAGCTGCGCCCTCGGCGTTGCAGCCCTTCCCGCTGACCGAGGAGGGCAAGGCGCAGGCGCAGGCCTGCGGTTCGGCGCTTGACCGAATCCTGAACGCGGAAACGCTGAAGCTTGCTCCGGTCATTCATGCCTCGCACCAGTTGCGGGCTTGGCAAACGGCGGATCTGATTGCGCAAACCCTCCGCGCCGCGGGACACCACGTGGCACAGATCTCCGAGACGGCAGACCTGGCCGAACGCAGCGTCGGGGCCGTGGCGAATTTGACCACTTCGGAGATCGAGACCCTGCTGGACGTCGACCCGCGCTACGCATCTGCCCCCGCAGGCTGGAAATCTGACAGTCACTATCGCCTGCCGTTTCAGGGGGCGGAATCGCTGATGGAGGCGGGCGCGCGTGTGGCCTCGCATCTCACCGATGTGGCCCGGGCAGCCGATGCCGGGACCCTGACGATCTGTGTCGGCCATGGGGCATCCTTCCGACACGCAGCGCACCACCTTGGGCTGTTGCAATTGAGCGAGATCCCGCAGCTGTCGATGTTTCATGCACAGCCGTTACTGCTCTGTTACATGGGCCATGGTAGATGGGCGCACTTTGGCGGTGCCTGGAAGCAGCGACAAAGACAGGAGACCCATCTGGACTAGGGATCTACGACTTGCAGACCTGCCGCACCGACCGTTCGCCGCTTCTGCCGCCTGTTCACGACCCCGTTGGCGACTTGTCAGACCTGCCGAACCAGCTAGAACGCTGGGCCTTCACCGCAGAGCATTCCGGCAGTGCCGCCCCCGAAAGCGCCGCGCATCTGCGCGCCTGCCTGGCCCGTGCCCAGGCCCATGGTGGGTGGCGCTGGCCGACCAGACCGGTGGTGTTCCTCTCCGATACTCATGCCGATGCCGAGGGCTTTCTGCGATCACTTGCCGCCGCAGGGCTGATCCGGCGAGACCGGCGCGAAGCGGGGGGCTTCGGCCTGACAGAGTTCGGGCAGAGCGCCACGATCTTGATCGGCGGGGATTGCCTCGACAAAGGGCCGAGCGATCTGGATATGCTGGATGCGCTGGGGCGGCTGATGGCCAAGGGCCCTGATCTGCGCATTCTCGCTGGCAACCATGACCTGCGCCTCCGGCTCGCGGTGGGGGCCTTGCGCACGCCACCGACCGCCCTGACTGAACATCTCCTGGTGCGGATGGGGCGCAAGATCATCCCGCTTCTGCGTGAAATCCATGATCGATACGTGACCGATGCCGATCTGGCCGCGCTACCGGATGAAGCCGCTTGCCGCGCGCGGCTGCATCCACGCCCCGACTGGGCGGAGCGTTTCTCGACCGAGGCTTTGGCGCATCTGAATTCCGCCGCCGTCGCGCGCGAGGTGGTAAAACTTGAAAAGAAGGCCGCGCAATTCGACCGCGAAGTGGCACAGGCGGGCATGACCGCGCGTATGGTCCTGGCGGCCGCGCTCAAGTGTCACGATGTGTTCTTTGCGCCAGATGGCGACTACGCGTGGTTCTACGAGTCGATGGATGTCGTCTGCCAACTGGGCTCACTGCTGTTTGTGCACGCGGGGTTGGACGACAGCATGTGCGCGTTGCTGGCAGAGGGCGGAGCAGGCGCAGTCAACGCACGCTACCGCGCGGAACAGGGGGCGCATCCTTTTGCGTTTTACTTCGGTCCCCTCGCGAACCTTGTGCGGACCAAATATCGCAGCTCCGACGCCGCGCTGACGGACCAGGGGGTGGCGATGCTGCACGAACTTGGTATCCACATGGTGGTCCAGGGCCATGTCAACAACCAGAGCGGTCAGCGCCTTCTGACCAAGCAGGGCCTGTTGCATCTTGAAGGGGACGTGACCCTTGATCGGGCGTCGCGCCGATCCGAGGGCTTGCCCGGGATCGGGGCAGGGGCGACCTTGATCTTTCCCAGTGGCGATGTCATCGGTCTGAGCAGGGACTATCCGCGGGCCAAGCATTTTGCACCGGAGCGACAGTTTCTTTCGCGCTAGCGCTGCGCGGACGTCGGGACACAACAGGGCAGGCACCAATGGCCAAGGACGAAAAGACACGCGACGACGCCCGCTTTCGCCATGATTCCCTGCAGGATCGCAAAACGATCAAGACCCTGATCGACGCGATCAGCAAAGGGTTGGCAAAAGGCGAGCTGAGCCTCAGTGATGAGGATGGCGAGATCGTGTTGACGCCGGAAGGCCTGTTGACGCTGCGCATCCGGGCAGAGCGCAACGACGGGCACTGCAAGGTTGATTTCCGCGTCAGCTGGACAGAGCGGGATGCCGACCTGCAGGAAAAGAGCGCGCCCAAGGTGAAGTCCCGAGGCTAGGCGCCCCCCCGGTCGACCTGATTACCGGCCCGGCCGATGTCCGGCGTGCGATCAGTTGTGCGATTGCTGGTCCGGATGCGCGGCGGCAAAGGCTGGATGATCCGCGCAGGTGGCCTCGATCCGCTTCAGGCGAGGGAAGGGGCTGAGATCGACCTCCCAGCGCCGCGCATTATAAAGCTGCGGCATCAGGCAGATGTCAGCCAGCCCGGGGCGATCACCGGTGCAATAGGGAGCCTCATCCCAGCGATTGAGCAGCCCATCAAATGCGGCAAGCCCGGGACCAATAAACTGGCGCATCCAGTCGCCCATCTGCAAGTTGCCGCCGCTTTGCGCAACGCCGAAACGGGCAACAGAGAGGTTGCAGACCGGATGCAGATCGACCGCGATTGACTGTGCCAACGCCTCGACATGGGCGCGCTCGGACGGGGCGTTGGGCAACAAGCCAAGGTCGCGGGTTGTGTTCAGGTAGGTGAGACAGGCCAGCGACTGCGTAAACCGATGCCCGTCGATTTCCAGCACCGGCACAAACCCCTGAGGATTAAGCGCCAGATGATCCGGGGACCGCTGATCGCCCGCCACCAGATCAACGACGCGGCTCTCATAAGCGATCCCTGCAAGGTTCAGCGCGATGCGCAGACGGTAGCTGGCCGAGGAGCGCCAGTAATCATAAAGCACCGCCTCAGTCATCGCGCAGCCCTCGTTTGGCCTCTGTTAGAGCCTGTTTCAGAACCTGTGGGTCGCCAATGTGGTTGGCCAGAAGCAGGATCAAGCGGGCATTCAGCGCATCACTTTGGGCCTTGGTCAGCCCCTCATGCGCAGCCAGCAGCAGAGCGTAACTGTCATCAGGTTTTGCAAGGTTCGGGGTCAGGGTCAGAGCATCGGTCATATGGGTCACTCCTTACCGATGGCGCGGCGCAGGGCGGCGCGGAAATGGGGCGCGTCAAAGCGGTCCATCCGGGTGGCGACATGCTGATCCGGGCGGATCAGATAAACGGCGGATGCGGCGTCACCCAAGTAACGCTCGGCCAATGCCGTGTGGGTTTCGGTGGTGAGCGCCAAAGACGAGACGGCCACGCCGGCCTCCTCGAACCCGTCGGGCAGCTCTGCGTTGATCGAAAGCAAGGTGAACCCGCCGCCGAGCTGCGCCAGCAGGTAGCCTGCGTCCAGCGGCACATCGGGGCAGGGCGCACCGGGACGGGTGCGGGCAGGGCCACCGGGCAGCTGATCGGCAGAATTGAGCCGGGAGCCGTCATAGACAGAGGGCACCGAGAGGCGGCCCGAGTTCACCAGCGGGCGGGCAAAGCCGTGATGTTCGGAGAGATCCAGCACCGCATCGCGGAAGATGCGCGACATCTCTGATTTGGGCGTAATGAAGTCGGTTGAGCGGGAAGAGTTGAGGATATTCTCATCCGCCGCCGCCAGCCGCTCGGCATCGTAGGTATCCAGGAGGCTCTGGTCCGCGATGCCGTCCAGCACCAGTTTCAGCTTCCAGATCAGATTGTCAGTGTCTTGCAGGCCGGAATTTGCCCCGCGTGCGCCGAAGGGCGAAACCTGATGCGCGCTATCTCCGGCAAAGATCACCCGACCGTGGCGAAATTTTTCCATCCGGCGGCACTGGAACGTGTAGATGGAGACCCACTCCAGCTCGAACTGAACGTCGTCGCCCAGCATCGCCTTGAGGCGCGGGATCACGTTCTCGGGCTTTTTCTCGGCCTCTTTGTCGATGTCCCAGCCCAGTTGCAGGTCGATGCGCCAGACGCCATCGGGCTGTTTGTGCAGCAGCGCCGACTGACCCTTGTTGAAGGGCGGATCGAACCAGAACCAGCGTTCGGTCGGGAAATCCGCATCCATGACCACATCGGCAATAAGGAAGTTGTCTTCAAACACCCGGCCCACAAAGTCGAGCCCCATCTGCGCGCGAATGGGCGACCCCGCTCCGTCACAGGCGATGAGCCACTCGGTTTCCAGTGTGTAGGCCCCGTCCGGGGTCTCCACTGTCAGCGCGGCATAATCGCCGTGGTCCGAGACATCCGTGACGCGGTTCTTGCCGCGCATTTCAATCGGCGCGCCCTCGGCTTGCAGGGCGCGGACGCGGTCAACGAGATATTCCTCGATGTAGTATTGTTGCAGGTTCACAAAGGCCGGAAACTGGTGGCCATCTTCGGGCAGAAGGTTGAAGTCATAGACCTTGCGATCGCCGAAAAACACCTTGCCGACGTTCCATTCCTCTCCCTTGCCCGCCATGGCATGGCCAACACCAAGGCGGTCCGCGATTTCCAGCGTGCGTTTGGCAAAACAGATCGCACGAGAGCCGAAGCTCACCTTGTCATTGTCGTCCAGTACCACGACCGGAACGCCGGATTGTGCAAGGTCAATGGCGGCGGCAAGGCCCACGGGACCTGCCCCCACCACAACCACCTTGTGGCGCGCAGGCGGATGCGCGTCCTGATCCGCATGGCGCGTATATGGGTATAGCGGCACCTCGAAAATCTTGTTCATCCGGTTTCCTCCCTCCGGGCAAGCAGGCACGGGTCCGGTCCCGCGACTTGGGGACCGGTGCAGGGGCGGACAAGGCCGCCGATGCGTTCAAAACAGGCTCTAAATCAGGCGTTAGAGCCGAAAATCAGGACTGCAGCGCCTCCCACATCTCCAGATCGCGCTGGGCGGTCCAGACGCGGGGGGTGTCGATGCCACGGGCCTCGTCATAGGCGCGGGCAACGTTGAACGGCAGGCAGTGTTCGTAGATCGCGTAGTCCTTGAACTTGGGATCACAGGCCTCGCGCACCGCGTCCCATGCTTCCTTGAGGGACCCACCACGGGCGGCAACCTTGGCGGCCGGGCGATAGGTGCTCTCGACAAAATCGCGGGTGTTTTCAATGGCGGTGTTGACCATGTCCTTGCCGACCAGCGCGTCGCCACGACCGGGGGCGATGGCGTCCACATCATAGGCTTTGATATTGTCGAGGGTGTTGCCCCAGTCGCCAAAATGCCCGTCGCCGCAGTAGCAGGCGGAGTGGTATTCGACGATATCACCGGTGAACATGACGTTCTGGTCCGGCACATGGATCACCGCATCCCCTGCGGTATGGGCGCGGCCCAGATGTTTGATGTCGATGCGGCGATTGCCGAGGTAGACGGTCATACTGTCCGAGAATGTTGTGGTCGGCCAGGTGAGGCCGGGGATGCTTTCATGGCCCTCGAACAGGCGCGGGAAGCGCTGGAATTCGCTGTCCCAGTCCTCCTGACCGCGTTCGACGACCATGGCGCGTGCGGTGTCGGACATGATGATGTTCTGGGCACCAAAGGCCGAGGCCCCCAGCACACGCACCGCGTGGTAGTGGGTGAGCACCACATGGCTGATCGGTTTGTCGGTCACGGAGCGCACACATTCGATCACCTTGTTGGCCAGACGCGGGGTTGCCTGCGCCTCGACGATCATCACCGAGTCATCCCCGATGATGACGCCCGAATTCGGGTCGCCCTCGGCGGTGAAGGCATAAAGTCCCTCGCCCACTTCGGTGAAGGAAATTGTCTTTTCGCTCATGTCGCCTTGGGATGCGAATGCCTTGGCCATGGTTGCGTATCCTTTTTGTCTGTTCCGCCGGAGGTCAGGTTGGGATGCCTCCGGCGGAGGTATTTATGAAAAGATGAAGGCGTCAGCGTGCGAAAGGATCGCTAAGCGCGGGCAAGACCGTGCCGGTGCAGTCGCCAAACCCGATGGTGTAGCCATCGCCTTTGGCCGCGCCCTTCAGCGTGAGCGTGTCGCCATCCTCGATAAAGCTGCGGGTGTCGCCCGAGGGCAGCGTGAGTGGCTCCTTGCCACCCCAGCTGAGTTCAAGGAGCGAGCCACGTTCGTCCTTGTTCGGGCCTGATATGGTGCCGGATCCCAGCAGATCGCCCGCGTTCATCGGACAGCCCGAGGTGGTGTGATGCGCCAATTGCTGCGCGGCGGAATAGTACATTTCCTTGTAGTTGGTGCGTGCGATGGTGGCCTCTTCGCCCCCCTCAGGACGCAGGCTCACGGCAAGGTCGATGTCATAGAGCATCGGGCCGCAGTCCTTCAGGTGATCCAGAAGCTCTACTTCGCGTGCAGGTGTGTCGCAGCGGAAAGGCTCTAACGCGGCTTTGGTGACGATCCACGGGCTGATGGTGGTGGCAGTCGCTTTGGCCTGAAAAGGGCCGAGCGGCTGGTATTCCCAAGCCTGAATATCGCGGGCCGACCAGTCGTTCAGCAGCACATACCCAAAGATATGATCATCCGCTTCCTGCACCGTGATCGGCCCATCCGATGGCGTGCCAACAATAGCGCCCATTTCCAGCTCGATATCAAATCGTGCGCAAGGCGCCCAACGGGGCGCGTCATCATTTGGCCCCTTGAGCTGGCCCCAAGGACGCCGCACATCGGTGCCGGACACCACGACAGAGGACGCACGACCGTTGTACCCGATCGGGATGTGCAGCCAGTTTGGCGGCAGCGCGTTCTCCGCGCCACGGAACATGGTGCCGACATTGGTGGCGTGGTGACGCCCGGCATAGAAATCGGTGTATTCCGACACCATAAAGGGCATGTGCATCTCGGCATCGACCATCGGCACAAGGCAGGCTTCGACTTTCTTTTGCTCTTCTGCGCCCTCTTGCAAAAGCGCGATCAGGCGATTGCGAAGCGTGGCCCAGACCGCAGGGCCTTCTTCCATAAACTCGTTCCAGAAGGGCAACTCGAACAGCGCTTCCTCGCCCATATCAACCAGTCCAGCCGCTTCTGCCGCCTGCAGGTCGAGGATCATGTCACCAATCGCCACGCCACAGCGCGGATCGCTGTCGGTGGTCGAAAACACACCATAGGGAAGGTTATTCAGCGGAAAAGGGTGGTCAGCGGAATTGGCCGACGTCACCCAGGATTTTTTCAAAGGCATGCGCGTTCCTTTTTGGTGGTGAGGGCTCTGTCGGCCCTCCTTCAGCTTTTTACAAATATCTCGGGGGTGAATGCGGCCCCAATTGGGGGCCGCAGAGGGGGCAGCGCCCCCGCCCCTTACTTCTTACCGGGTGTTCCGTCGAATTTCTTTTCCAGATCGCTCCAGCAGTCGATGTATTCATCCTGAAGCGGGGCCTCATTGGCGGCAAACTCCGTCAGATGCTGAGGGAAGCGGGTTTCAAACATGAAGGACATGGTGTTCTCCAGCTTCTCCGGCCCGAGGTTTGAATTCGACGCGCCCTCAAAGGCCTCCCGGTCGGGACCATGCGGCAGCATCATGTTGTGAAGGCTTACACCACCGGGGACAAAACCCTGCGGCTTGGCATCATACTGGCCGTAGATGTTGCCCATCAGCTCCGACATGATGTTCTTATGATACCACGGTGGGCGGAAGGTGTTCTCGGCCACCATCCAGCGTTCGCGAAACAGCACAAAATCGATATTGGCGGTTCCCGGCTGACCGGAGGGCGCGGTCAGCACGGTAAAGATCGACGGGTCAGGGTGGTCAAACAGGATCGCGCCCACCGGGCAATAGGTGCGCAGATCGTATTTATAGGGCGCGTAGTTACCGTGCCAGGCCACCACATCCAGCGGGCTCTGGCCGATCTTGGTCTCATGGAATTGGCCACACCATTTCACGGTCAGCGTCGAGGGCACTTCACGGTCCTCATATGCGGCCACCGGTGCCTTGAAATCCCGCGGGTTGGCCATGCAGTTTGCACCGATCGGACCACGGCCGGGCAGATCGAATTTCTGACCGTAGTTTTCGCAGACAAAGCCGCGAGCCGGGCCATCCAGCACTTCGACACGGTACACCAGACCACGCGGGAGGATGGCGATCTCCTTGGGCTCGATGTCGATGATTCCGAGTTCGGTGGCAAAGCGCAGGCGGCCTTCTTGCGGGACCACCAGAAGCTCCGAGTCGGCAGAGAAGAAATATTCATCCTTCATCGACTCGGTCACAAGGTAGATATGGGTCGCCATGCCGACCTGGGTGTTCACATCCCCCGCCGTCGTCATGGTGCGCATCCCCGTGAGCCAGGTCAGCCCCTGATCCGAATGCGGCACCGGGTCCCAGCGGTATTGGCCGAGCGAAATCACATCCTCTGGAATATGCGGCGCGCTCTTCCAGTAAGGCAGGTCGATTTTCTCGTAGCGGTGCGAATGCTTCACGCTGGGGCGAATGCGATAGCACCAGGTACGTTCGGGGCGTTCCGCCGTAAAGGCGGTGCCGGAGAGCTGCTCGCCATAGAGCCCATATTCGCATTTCTGGGGGCTGTTCATGCCTTGGGGCAGGGCGCCGGGCAGGGCTTCGGTTTCAAAATCATTCCCAAATCCGGGCATGTAACCCTCATGGGTGCCCTGATTGGACGGGGCTTGAATCATCTGGTCAGGCAAAGCGTGACGGGTCATTTTAGCCAACCTCCTCTTGCATTTCCCTCTCGGTAATAGTTGATTTTGTAACTAACAAGAGATGCGGAGCGCGGGTATGGACAAAAATGATGATTTTATAGTGCAGGATTTCCTGCCGTTTCTCCTGAATCGGGCGGCGGAGGATTCCTCGCTGGAGTTCCAAAAGCTCTACAAAGGGCGCTACGGCATGCTGCGCACCGAATGGCGGGTGCTGTTCCATCTCGGCATGTACAATCGCATGACCGCGCGGGACATCAGTCAAAGGGCCAAGATCCACAAGACAAAGATCAGCCGCGCCGTTGCAAAATTGGCGGAACGCCGCTGGGTCAGTCGCAGCCGGGATGAGTCAGATCGCCGGGCAGAGCACCTTGAGTTGACGGCGGCGGGGCGTGGCGTCTACGACGATCTGCGTAAGCAGGCGCGGGCGTATGACCAGAAACTGACCAAGGGGTTTTCGGCTGGCGATGTGGCGCTCTTGCGCCGTATGTTACGGCAGTTGGCCAGCATGGAATGCCCGGTCGATCTTGAGACATGACCCACCATGAGGAGGATGGGGCAATTCACGCCGCCACCGAAGATCTAAAGAACTGGCTCACCCGTCAGGGGCTTAAATCCCGTGGACGCGAAGAGCTGTTGCGCGCCTTTTGCGAACGACTGGTCAACCACGGGGTACCTCTGTTGCGGATGCAGCTGGCACAGCGCGCGCTGCACCCTGAGTTTGGCGGCATTGGTTTTACCTGGACCCGCAAGGATGGGATGAACGCCGAGTATTTTGGCCGCGTCGATCACAAAGAACCGCATCATGAGTGGCTACAAAGCCCGTTTCATGCGCTTCTCACCTCGGGCGAGGCTGAGATGCACAGTGTCTTCAGCGCGCAGGATGTGTCGCGTTTTCCGATATTTGCCCGCCTCAAGGCGATGGGCGCAACGAGTTACTTTGCTCATTGGCAGCCGTTGGGGCCTGCAAGCGAGACCGCCTATGAGCCTGAACGCCCGGATGCCGAGGGCCTCGTGGTGTCCTGGAGTTTTGACGGCGCGCCCGAGGATGCCGCGCCCTATCTAAACATCATTCGGGGGGTCTTTGACACGCTGGCGCTTGTACTCGCAGGCGCGGGGAACCGCGAAATGGGGCGTGCGCTGTTGCAGGTCTATCTGGGCCGGGATGCTGGCGCGCGCGTCCTGTCCGGGGAAATCGCGCGCGGGTCGTCTCAGCATATCGATGCGGTGATCTGCCTGTTCGACTTGCGCGGCTTTACGGCGCTCTCTGAGGCTCTGCCGGGCGAGGCGATGGTCGATTTGCTGAACGACTATTTTGGCCATGTGGTGGAGCTGATCCAGTCGCATGGCGGCAATATCCTGAAGTTCATGGGCGATGCGGTCATGGCGATGTTCAACCTTGGCACGCTTCAGGAGGATGCGCAGGCCGCATTGCGCGCCGTCGCGGAACTGGGGCCACGGATGAAAGCGGTCAATGCCGCCCGCGCCGCGGAAGGTCTGCCGCTGGCCGAATATACTATGGCCCTGCATGCGGGTGAGATCCTCTATGGCAATATCGGCGCGCCCAATCGGCTGGATTTCACCGTGATCGGCCCAGCCGTGAACCTGACGGCGCGGATTGCGGACATGCATCGCACGGTGGAGCGCTCGATCATCCTCTCGGAAGACGTGCGCAATGCGGCAGGGCGTGACGGAGAGGGTCTGATCTCGGTCGGACGCTACATGTTGCGTGGGGTGGCAGAGCCGGTGGAGCTATTTACGCTGTATCAACCGGAGGTGTGAGGCGCCAACCAAGCCCCCGGACATCGTTGCAGGATCCCAATCACTCTGTTGGTCGAAGGGGTTTCCACCCGTGACCGGGTGGACCCGCGCGCGCCGGGCCAAAGGCCCGGCGCGCGCCCTTCGCCGATCCCGATCTGGCACACCGAAGGTGGGTCAGGGCAGGGGGCGGAACCCCTTGGCGACCTTACGCAGACCGTTAGGTCAGATGTCGATCTCGACTTCGGGCAGCTCCAGCGCCTTCATCATATCGCGCAGCTCCTGACGTGCGGCGATATTCGAGATGTTGAGCTGTTTGACGCCCACATCCTTCAGATCCAGCAAGGTCAGGCCGCGCGGGAAGAGTTCACGGAAGATCACGCGCTCGGAAAAGCCCGGTGCGACGCGAAAGCCGATCCGCTTGGAGAGCATATTGATCGCGCGCTCCATCTTTTCCTTGTTGACCATGCGCTGGGTACCGACCCGGTTGCGGATCACGATCCAGTCGATGGGGGGTAAACCTGCCTGCGCGCGCAACTGACGTGCGTTCCAGACCATTTCGGAGTAAACCGAGGGGCCTTTGATCTTTTCGCCCTTCTCATCCGTATGCGCCAGCAGGTCGAAATCCACAAAACTGTCGTTGAGCGGCGTGATCAATGTGTCGGCCAGCGAATGCGCGACCTGGCTCAGCCGGGTGTGGGAGCCGGGGCAGTCAATGAGAATGAAGTCATACTCCGGCTCCAACTCCGAAACCGCTGCCGACAAGCGCAGGTCATAGATGTTTTCGCCCGGTTGCAAGGTGTCCGGATCGATCTCTGGCAGTTCGTGCAGGGCCACCATCGGCAGATCCATATTGGACGCGGCGATGAAGGCGAGACGGTTTTCCAGATACCGTCCGAGCGAACGCTGCCTGAGGTCGAGGTCCAGTCCCGCGACCTTGTACCCCATGCGCGCCAGTGTGGTGGCCACATGCATGGAGACAGTGGATTTCCCTGCGCCGCCCTTTTCGTTGCCGACGACAATGATATGCGCCATCTCACGGATCCCTTCAAATCTGCGCCGCTTGCGTGGCGGCGCCCTTTGCTTTTTCCGGGACTATAAGACCCAAGCGAATCAATGGAAAGCGGCCAAAACACCCAAGTTAGAGCCTATTGTCCTGAAGTAACGCCCACAGCGACAGCAGCTGGCACCCCGACGGCCCAAACACAAAACGCCGCCCCCGGAGGGACGGCGTTTGACAGGTGTATCCTTGTGGATAAACCGGTGGAAGGGTTGGCTCAGAAGCCCAGACCTTCGTATTTCTTCTTGAACTTGGACACGCGGCCGCCGGTGTCCATGAGGCGGGAGGAGCCGCCGGTCCACGCGGGGTGCGCGGAGGGGTCGATGTCCAGTGCCAGCTGATCGCCTTCGCTGCCCCAGGTGGAACGCATCTTGATGATGGTGCCGTCGGTCAGCTTGACGTCGATGAAGTGGTAGTCGGGATGGGTGTCTTTTTTCATGAGACCACTCCTTACGCTTTGGCTTTGTAGTTTGCGTCTTCTGCGATACGGGCGGATTTGCCGCGACGCGAGCGCAGGTAGTACAGCTTGGCGCGACGCACGCGACCGCGGCGCACGACCTCGATGTACTCGATATTGGTGGAGAACAGCGGGAACACACGTTCCACACCTTCGCCAAAGGAAATCTTGCGAACCGTGAAGGAGCCGGCGATACCGGAGCCGTTCTTGCGGCTGATGCAGACGCCCTCGTAGGCCTGCACACGGGTGCGGGTGCCTTCGGTCACCTTGTAGCCGACGCGGATGGTGTCACCGGCCTTGAAGTCGGGGATGGTTTTCCCCAGCGCAGCAATCTGCTCCGCTTCGAGTTGTGCGATCAGATCCATGATCGTCTCCTATGCTGCTCGTGGTTATATCCACGAAGGTCTTGTGATCCCCAGAGCTCCTGGTCTTCACCGGGTCCGCAAACGGCTCTCACCTGCTGCGCCCGCCAGAGATACGGTCTCGTTGCTTTTCGTCTCGATCCGCGTGCTGTATCGCCGCCGAAGAAGGGTGGCACAGGCAAAACGGAACAGGTCCGGACGACTCATGACGAGCCCCGGACGCGCGGTTGATAGGCCAGTTCGGGCCTGTTTGCAAGCCCGATACGGCGCCGTCCGCCGAGGGGTGTCCCCCTGCGGTGCAGGCATCAGACCTGTTTGGTCAGCGGTTTTTGCTGGCTGTGGATAACCAGCGCCCCGACTGCGCCCAGCAGGAGCACAACGGCAAGGGCCGCGAAGGTGCCGGGGTAGCCGCTGGCACGGACCAGCGGCAGGGTCAGGAACGGCGAAATGATCTGGCCGAGAAAGACCGAGGTGGTCATGACACCGGCAGCGCGCCCCCGGCGGCTGGCTGGTGCGGACTTCAGTGCAATCTCGTTGAAGTTTGGGGAGACGGTTGCAAAACCAAGGCCTACAAGCGTCGCGCCGACAAAGATCAGGGGCAGCCCGCCCGCCAGCGCCAGCGTCGCCATGCCGCTGCCCATCAGGCCGTAGCCGAGCATGAACAGCCGCGCATGACCAAGCCGGGGCTTGAGGACAGAATAGCGCGTCGCGGCGAATGCGCCGGCCAGCGTCAGCGCCCCCATCACGGCTCCCATCACCGCGGTGTTGTCGATGCCGTGGCTGGCGACGAAGAACGGGACCTGGGTCGGCATGGTGAAAAAGCACAAGGTCGTCAGCAGTTGCAGCGCGGCCATCGACCACAGCCCGGCGCCGAGCCCTGGCGCGCCACTGGCCGACCCACTCGCGAGTGTTTCGGCGGGGGAGGACGTCGGGCGCTTTGGTTCGGTGATGGCGACCCACAGCACCGGCAGGATCAGCAGCGCGATGCCGTGAATGGCGAAGGCATGCATGGGCGACATCAGCGCCAGAACGCCAGCGAGGGTGATCGAAACCAGACCACCGATGTTGCGCGCCGAGATCTGAAGGCCAAGCAAACGGCTCCGGGCCGCGCCATCGAAATAATCCGCGATGAGCGCTGTTTGAGCGGTCATGATCAGGGCAACCGCGACGCCAAGTGCCAGGCGGCTGGCAAGGATCGCTTCGAGGCTGTTCAGGAACATGCCCAGACATCCGGCCAGTGCGAACAGAAATACACCGCCCAGCAGGAGGATCCGTTTGCCAATCCGGTCGGCAAGGACGCCGGTCCAGCCAGCAATCAGCACCACGGCAACCGACGGCGCGGGCACCAGAAACCGGGTCAGAAGTGCGGCCTGCGGATGGTCTGCGAACCGGGCCTCCAGCCCCGGCAGGGCAGGGCTGATGGCGGCGTTGGCCATGGTGGTAAGGGTCGCCGCAAGCAAAAGCGCCACGGCGCGGCGATCAAGGGACGGGAGCGGAGAGAGAGATTGGGACACGAGGATCTCCTTGCCAAAGTTCGGGATTGAATGCAGGCTACGAATTCAAGTCAACTTGAGGTCAAGGATGAAATTGCTCGATATTGGCGAGGTTGCCGATCGCAGCGGTGTAAAGCCCTCGGCGCTGCGGTATTATGAGGAAAAGGGCCTGATCCAGTCCCTGTCCCGCAACGGGTTGCGGCGCCAATATGGGCCAGAGGTCCTGCAACAGCTGGCGCTGATCGCGCTTGGGAAACAGGGCGGGTTTGCGCTCGACGAGATTGCGGCGATGTTCGGAGCAAAGGGCCAGCCGGAGCTGCCACGGGATGAACTGCACAGCCGCGCCGATGATATGCTGCGACAGGCAAAACAGATGGAGGCGCTGGCGCAGATGATGCGCCATGTCGCGGAATGCCCGGAGCCCAACCACCTGGAATGTGCCCGGTTCCAGCAGATGCTGCGGGTGGCCATCCGCGCCCAACAGCGCGAGGCCCGGGCGTCGCGGTCTGCGCGCATGCGGCAGGACAGCTGAGCCGCAGTCCGGCTGCGGCCCGCCAAGGATAAGGGGATCAGGTCAGATCTTCGATCCGGGCTTCGGGCGCATTGTTCTTCACCGACTCGATGCCATTGTCGCGACCCGAGGCGCTGGCATAGCTTTGCGAGGTGCCGATCACCTGGCCGTTGCTGGCCTTCAGGTTGAACATATGCTTGCCGGCAGCGGTTTCCTTGCGCTCGTAGCGGCCATCGTCACCGGCGTTGCTCTTGACGGATGCGATGCCGTTCTCGGCGCTGGCCTTTTGCTTGTAGCCTTCGCTTGCCAGAATGTTCTCGCCATTGCCGGCCTTCAGGCGAAAGCGGTATTCGCCGGCGTTGTCGGTATAGAGTTCAAATTTCCCAGCCACCCTGTGGTCTCCTATTCCTGAGTGAATAGAAGGGACTAAAGCACGGCTTTTGGTGTTCGGCAACGTTGCAGGCGGCGGTTCAGTCCTTCGGGTCGGCCTTGCGGGTATAGGCGTCCCACAGATCCGGGCGGCGTTCGCGGGTGATTTGTTCGCTCATCTCCCGCCGCCATTGCGCGATTTTGCCGTGATGACCGGACATCAGAACATCGGGAATGGCGCGTCCGTTCCATTCCGCGGGGCGGGTGTACTGCGGGTGTTCGAGGAGACCGGAGGAAAAGCTCTCTTCCTCGGTGGAGGCCTGGTTGCCCAGGACGCCGGGGATCAGTCGGACGGTGGCATCGATCAGCGCCTGAGCGGCCAACTCCCCGCCCGTCATCACAAAATCCCCCAGCGAAACCTCCATGATGCCATAGTGTTCCAGAACACGTTCGTCGACGCCTTCAAATCGGCCACAGAGCAGCGTCATACCATCGCAACGGGCGAGGTTCTGCATCATCTGCTGGTCCATCCGGCGACCGCGTGGCGACAGGTAGATCAGGGGCCAGTTGCCCCGGGTGCCCTGCATTGCGTGATCGATCGCGGCGCCCAGCACATCGGCGCGCAGCACCATGCCCGCACCGCCGCCTGCAGGCGTGTCGTCGACATTCTTGTGCTTGCCGATCCCGAACGGACGCAGGTCGATGGTCTCCAGTTGCCACAATCCCTGCTGGAGCGCCTTGCCGGTCAGGCTTTCACCGAGGACACCGGGAAATGCGCCGGGAAAGAGCGTCAGGATTTTGGCTTTCCACACACCAGCGAGATCCGGCGTGTCGCTCATCAACTCGCGCGGTTTCAGACTGGCGCCGATCGAAAGGCGCCCGTGGGATTTGATTGGCTTGCTCATGAGAAGCTGTTTAGTTGAAACAACCCGAACCGCAACCGAAAGCTGCGATGTCCGATGACGAATGAAATCCCGAACCGGTTGCCGCTCTACCATCGGGATGCCGCTGTGGCGGAGGCGGAGCGCCGTGCGGTCGCCCTGTGGCCGCGCATCGCCGAAGAAATGGGCTTGCCGGCCGAAGATACCGCCTTCAGCATGATGCTGGTGAACTCCTCAGGCCGGGATCAACGTGCGGTTTTGGGGGTGAGAACCACAACCGGGCAGCGATTTGTTCTGCGGGCGGAGTTTGCGACGGACAACGTCTCCGCGCATATGAAGCACCTTGAACGGCACCGGATGGCGGCACAGGCGCTGCGCGATGTCCCGGGGGTGAACGTACCGGCGCTGTTGTGGCAGGATGAGACGCGCCCCTATGCGCTGTTTGAGGTCGCACCCGGCGAGACCGCCCATCGAGAGCTGACCTTTGCGAGCTATGGCATTGCCGACCGCGCATCCTTGCTGCGCCGGATTGGTGGTGCGGTGGCTGCGCTGCATGACACCGGCACCCCGCAGGACCGGCGCTTCTGGCCGAGGGAATATCTGCGGGAGGTCGCGGCTTGTGCAACCCGCGTGCGGGCGGGGGACATCGCACTGCGCAAACCCAAGCGGTTTCTGGGGCTTTGCGCGATGCTGCACCGGTTCGCCAATCGCGCGCGCGGAGAGGCCTATCGCGCCGTTGCGCTGCACGGGGATCTTCACTTCAGGAATATTCTGATGACGCAGGATCTGGTGTCTTTTATCGATTTCTCCGCCGCGGGAGCCGGCTGCAATCACATCGATCTCGTCAATCTCTGGCAGGCCAAGTTGCCGGAGAACCTGACGGAGCATGGTCAGCAGCGGGATTTCGGCTGCGTCGCGGCTGCGGACTGGCAGGCCTTCGAAAGCGGGTATGGCCAGGCTCTGACCGAGGATCCCGTCTTTCAGTTCATCTATCTTTATCGGCTCTACAAGGTGTGGAGAAAACTGCCCCCGCCGGGGGGTGAGATGGCGCAGTGGGAGCAGGAGGCCTTTGTGGGTACTCAGCGTGTGTTCTCATGGTTTCAGGCGCATCACCCGGGCTGAGCGCCTGACTGCCATACCGACCCAGCTGCCCTTTAAAACACGCCTTCCGGCGGGTCTGCGATGATGCGGCCCTGTGTCAGGTCAACCGTGGGCACCGCCGCCTTGGTAAAGGGCAAGAGCACCGTTGCCGAGAGCCCCGGGCTGTGGATCTCCAGGAGGTCATCGGCACCGTAGTTCTGCACTGCCTTCACGCGCCCCAGCGAAGCGCCCCCGGTATCAACAACTTCGAGGCCGATCAGGTCGGCGTGGTAGAATTCATCATCGGGCAGGGAGGGCAGCCGCGTCCGGGGCGCGAACAGCTGCACCCCCTTGAGCGCATCCGCCTCCTCTTTGGTGTCCACCCCCACAATGCGGGCGGCAAATCCGTTCTTTACGGCGCGGGTGATGGCCAGGCTGTAGCTGGTCTGGCCGTCCTCGCCCAGCAGGGGGGAGTAGTCCTCGATTTCTTGCGGATCGGCGCAAAAGCTCTTCAGCCGCACTTCGCCGCGCACGCCGAAAGAGCCAGCCAGCGCGCCTACGCAGATCAGATCGTTGCTGTCGTCGCTCATGTCACATCCGGCAAATCATGCCGGTCCCCGTTTCAGTTCTTGCCCAGTCACCGCCTTCGGCGGCACAGCGCTCGCGGGCGCCGCTGCGTTCATAAAGGACCCCGGCGCCAAAGGCGACAAGGGTAAAGATCAGCATCCGGATCAGTCCCATGGTCCGTTATCGCGTCTCGACCGGCAGGAGGTTGAAGCGGTCTTCCCAGCCTTCCTGCTCCAGTTCCGGCGTGTCGGACAGGCGTTCAGGATGGCCAATGCAGAAATATCCGATGAGACTCCAGCCCGCAGGGACATTCAGATCGCGCGCCATCTGGTCGGGGTCAAGGACCGAGACCCAGCCGAGGCCAAGCCCTTCTGCCCGCAAGGACAGCCAGAACAGGGTGATGGCCGTAACCACCGAATAGCGGCGCATTTCCGGCATGGTGCGCGCGCCGAGGCCGTGGCCTTTTTCGGTCTCGTCATCGCAGAAAAACGCGATCTGAACCGGGGCTTCGCGCATGCCGGAGAGTTTGAGGCGCGCATAGGTGGCGGCGCGGTCCTCGCTGTAATCCGCCAGCGCCTCGGCATTGGCGGCTTCGAAATTCTTCAGCGCTGCCGCACGTGCGGCCTCACTTTCGACGCGGATGATGCGCCAGGGTTCGCTGAGGCCCACGGAGGGGGCCAGCGAAACAGCAGAGAGGCAGCGCGTCAGCACTGCCTCGTCTACCGGATCGGTGCGGAAGCGCCGGACGTCCCGGCGCAACTTCATCAACAGATCGAGCTCGGCGCGGAACGCCTGCGGGAAACATCCCTTTGCATCCTGCACCGGGCCCGTCATGTGATTATTCCGCGTCTGCTGCGGCTTCGGCTGCTTCAGCTGCCTTGGCGGCTTTTTCTTCAGCGCGCTCCTGGGCTTTCTTGCCCGGGGTGCCTTTGTTGGGGTTGTTGCGGGTGGCTTTCTCGCGAACGCCTGCTGCTTCGAGCATACGTGCAACACGGTCGGTCGGCTGTGCGCCTTTGTCGAGCCAGGCCTGGACCTTCTCGATGTCCATTTTCACGCGCTCTTCGCTGTCTTTCGGCAGGAGCGGGTTGTAGGTGCCCAGCTTCTCGATGAAGCGGCCGTCGCGCGGCATGCGGGAATCCGCTGCAACGATACGGTAGAAGGGGCGCTTCTTGGAGCCGCCGCGGGCGAGACGAATTTTCATTGCCATGGTTTCATTCTCCTTTGATGGCGTTGAACGGGGTGTCCTGTGTTCAGGTCGCCCCCGCTTATTCCTGGTGTTTCTTGTGGTGGCGGATGACTTCATCGATGATGAAGTTCAAGAACGCCTTGGCGAATGCGGGGTCCAGATCGGCCTCCTTCGCCAAGTCTTCGAGCCGCGCGATCTGCGTTGCCTCACGCGAGGGATCGGACGGGGGAAGGTCGTGTGTCGCCTTGAGCTGGCCCACCGCCTGGGTGTGCTTGAAGCGTTCTCCCAGGGTATAGACAAGGATCGCATCAAGACGATCAATGCTCTCGCGATGCCCTTTCAGGATCTCCGCGGCGCGGGCGACAGGATCGGTCGTTGTTTCAGTCAATGGCCCATCCTTTCGGTTTGAACAGCGGGTCGGCGTAGTGGCCGATCTCCATCTCGATGCCATGTGCCAGCTGGCTGTCGCGCAGTTGCGCGGGGCCTGGGTGGCGATAGACCGCGTCGTTGCCGTCGATGGTCTGCGCGGCGTGGTCCTTTTTGGCACCCAGACGTTCCGCCAGGCGGATCGAGTCGAGGTTCTTGGGGTCAATATAGCTGACCGCGCCGTCCCATCCGGCTTGGGTGTAAAAGTAATCCCGCGCCGCATGGGTCGCTTCAAGGGCATAGCCCTTGCCGGATTTTTCCGGCCAGATGATCCAGGCGATCTCGCGCTCGGGCCAACCTGCGGGCTGCCAGCCGCCGGCCATGCCATAGGTCTCATCCGTCACCTTGTCGTGGATCATCCACATGCCAAAGCCGCGCACCTGCCAATGGCCGATCTCGGCGGCATAGAGCATCCACGCCTCGTAGGTGTTCAGTGGCCCGCCCATGAACCGCGCGCGGTAGGAGGTAAACGTGGCCTTGAAATTCGGATAATCCGAGGCCTCGGGGCCGCGCAGGATCAGACGTCTGGTTTCGATCACCGGAATGGAGGAGGTGCTCATGCATAGGCCTCCAGTCCGGGGCCGGAACTGTCCGGTGCGTGGCGATAGACCAGGTCCATCGGATCATAGGTGCGCGCATCCGGGTCGTGCACGGCGCCCATGCGTTCGGCCAGGGCGATCGAGCGCAGGTTCTTGCGGTCGATGTAGCTGACCAGGGTCGAGACCTCGAGGATCTCAAAGGCATAATCGCGCATCGCCGAGGCCGCCTCGAAGGCGTAGCTTGCCCCCTCGAAACCGGAAAACACGATCCAGCCCAGTTCCAGTTCCGGAAAATGCGGTGGTTGGCTGATGCAGACCTGGCCGGCCAGCTGGCCGTCCTTGGTTTCGATCGCGAGGCCACCCCAGCCGAAGAACTCCCACGACCCCACTTCGGCCAGAAGCCCCGTCCAAAGCTGCGAGGGGCTGCCGGGCGCGTCCATGTATTTCGACCGGTCGCTCTGATAGAATGCCCAGAAGGCATCCAAGTCTGCGGCCTCATGCGGGCGCAGGACCAGGCGGTCGGTTTCTATGGTGGGCGCGGAGGTCATCTGCTGCGGTTACTTCTTCTTGCCAAAACCGGAGAGACCGCCGGGCAGGCCCATGCCGCCGCCCAAGCCTCCGAGACCACCGGGCAGTCCGCCCTTGCCGCCCATCGCCTTGGCCGCGGCTTCCAGGGCCTTGGGGTCCATCTGCGACGGATCCATGCCGCCGGGCATGCCACCCGGCATGTCGGGCATGCCGCCGCCTTTGCCGAACATGCCTTTCATGGCCTGTTTCAGCATCTTGCCTTTGCCCATCTTGCCCATTTTCTTCATCATGTCCGCCATCTGACGGTGCATCTTCAGAAGCTTGTTGAGGTCAGCGACTTCCATGCCGGAACCGGCCGCAATGCGTTTCTTGCGGCTGGCCTGCAATAGCGCGGGGTTGGCGCGTTCCTTCTTGGTCATGGATTGGATCATGGCGATCTGGCGTTTGACCATCTTGTCGTCAAAGCCCGAATCCTCGACCTGTTTGGCCATTTTGTTCATGCCCGGCATCATCTGCATCATGCCCTGCATGCCGCCCATCTGCTGCATCTGTTCCAGCTGCATGCGCAGGTCGTTCATGTTGAACTGACCCTTCATCATGCGCTTCATCATGCGCTCGGCCTGTTCGGCCTCGATGGTGTCCTGTGCCTTCTCAACAAGGGCGACGATATCGCCCATGCCAAGGATGCGGCCTGCGATCCGGTCCGGCTCGAAGGTCTCGATGGCGTCCATCTTTTCGCCAAGGCCGACAAAGCGGATCGGCTTGCCGGTCACCGCGCGCATCGAGAGCGCCGCGCCGCCGCGACCGTCACCATCCATCCGGGTGAGGACGACGCCGGAGATGCCGATCTTGTTGTCGAACTCCTCGGCCACCTCGACGGCGACCTGACCGGTCAGACCGTCGACGACCAGCAGGGTCTCGCGCGGGGAGACCACGTCGCGGACGTCCTCGACCTCTTTCATCAGGACTTCGTCGATCTGCAGACGACCGGCGGTGTCGAGCATATAGACGTCATAGCCCCCCAGCGCCGCCTGCTGTTTGGCGCGTTTGGCGATATCTACAGGCGTCTGACCTTTGACGATCGGCAGGGTGTCGACGCCGATCTGGGTGCCGAGCACCGCCAACTGATCCATCGCCGCCGGGCGATAGACGTCGAGCGAGGCAAGGAGGACTTTCTTGCCCTCTTTTTCCTTGAGCCGCTTGGCGAGTTTACCGGTGGTGGTGGTCTTACCGGAGCCTTGCAGACCAACCATCAGGATCGGTGCGGGTGGGCTGTCGATCTTCAGCGCGCCGGGGTCGTCCTCGCCGCGCAGCGTATCGACAAGCGCGTCATGCACGATCTTCACGACCTGCTGGCCCGGTGTCACCGATTTGGTGACGGCTTGACCCGTGGCCTGTTCCTGCACCTTCTTGACAAAGTCGCGGGCGACGGGCAGCGAAACGTCGGCTTCGAGCAGGGCCACGCGTACTTCGCGCAGGGCGGTTTTTACGTCATCCTCAGAGAGGGCGCCCTGTTTCGTCAGCCGGTCAAAGACACCAGACAGGCGTTCGGATAGATTTTCAAACATGCCTTCGGCCTCCATTGCCGGTTACGATATGTGCTCCTGATGTAAGGAGCGGTGGAACGAACCTCAATCACCTGCCACCAGATCGCAACCACAGGCACAAACCAATAAGGTTTGCCCCCGCCGTGCTAGAAATGTGGGTGCAAACCAACAAGGTTTGCCCCCACGGGCGCAACGCGCTGGTGGAGGGCGATCCCCGACCCATGCCGAGGACCGGAAGACACGACGACTCCCGGAATTGGCTCTGCCCTACTCTGGGGGCACCTGAGAGTCAAGAAGAAGGGCGCAAGTGCAAATGCGCGGGGGGGTGTGGGGCGTCGGCAGTTTTTCACCGGTGCCCGCCATTTCTGGCGGATCGTTACCCAAAGGTGCATCGGGCATGCAGATTTTCAGATCGTGCCGTTGACCTTGCCCCGCCGCATTTGCTCAAAGCCGGGCTCGGCAAGGAGTTGTAAAGAAATTATGACAAAGGTCCTCATTCTTGGCTGTGCGCCCTATGCGATCGAGGCCGCAGGCTGGCCGGTCGGACTGTTTGATCATGTGGTTGCAATCCATGATGCCTGGAGCATCCGTGAGGACTGGACGCATATGATCCACAGAAGGGACTTTTCCGTGGACAGGAGGCCGGTGCTGTTGGAAGGCGACCAGAAGGTTATCACCGAGGCAGAGTTTTCACCGGTTCAGACCCTTTACGGCGGCGCGCCTTTCACGGGCGGTGGCATGGCGTTCGTGGCGGGATACTGGGTCCTTGCGTCCCTGGCCCCGTCCCGGATCTACTACTTCGCGTGTGATATGGTCGAGCTTGGCGGCGGGCGGCTTTATGAGGGCCAAGACGGGCCGGGTGAGATGCGCCCTGCGCAGCGGGGCGGCGAGAACCTCACCGCCAAGGCGCGTCGGTTGGAGTATTTTGCGGCTCAGGCAGGATGCGGCATCGGCAATCTCAGCCCGTATCGCAGTGCGCTTCCCTATCAGCGTGTGACGCTTGAGGGATTGGATCGCCTGCGCCCCGCATCTGTGTCTCCGCGGGATGCAGAACCGGCGCGGCAACGCGAGCGGCGTTGGGACGCGCCCGCGGCTGTCGGCACGGCTGTGCCGGCCCCTGATATGACCGACATCGATGCTGCTTGGATCAGATGTTTTGCCCCACGGGTTGCCGCAGTCGCCTGAGGTTCGGTCGCAACCGCGTTGCACAGATACCGGGCAATCTGCCAAAAGGGCGGGTGTATGCCTGTTACGGCCCGAATTCCCTGACCTGAAGGAGCGATTATGGACGCGCCGACCGCCGCACCGGATTCTATGCCTCTGTCTTCTGATGCTTTGCTGGCCCAGCTTGACGCCTGGGGGCTGTCTTATACGCTGCACCAGCACGTGCCATTGCGCACGGTCGAAGAGTCCAAAGCGGTGGAGGGCGATTTGCTGGTGCCCGGTGAAACGGCGCTCCGCCTCAAGAACCTCTATCTGCGGGATCGCAAGAAGCGCAATTACCTCGTCTCTCTGCAGCAGGATCGTGAGATCGACCTGAAGGCGCTTGGCGCGCAATTGGGGGTGGGAGGGCTGTCATTTGGGACCGAAGAGCGCTTGATGGAGCATCTCGGCATTCGTCCCGGTGCGGTCACCCCGCTGGCGATGATCAATGGCGCGCCAAAGGGCGTCAGGTTCTTTATGGACGCTGAGGCTCAGACGGCGGATCGTATATATATGCATCCTCTGGTGAATGATCGCACCGTTGCAATGCCGCGCGCGGATTTCATGGCGTTTTGTGAAAAAATCGGCACCACGCCCGAGTGGATCTGATCTGTTTCAAACCTGAGGATTGAGGTGTTGCGCTCCGCGTTGCGGATCGCCGGGGGGGCAGGCCGCGCCTGCGGCGCGGCCTGCCGGGCCCAACGGGACGCGAGCAGCCTGTGGCTGATCGGTGGACGGGCGGGAGCGCCCCTCCTCCACGTTATTGTCACTTATGCGGCCAGTTCTGCGATGGCGTCCTTGGCCTTTTGTACGGACCCTTCGGCGTCAATGGCTTGCTGATCCGCCGCGACGATTTCAATGTCGGTAATTCCGATGAAACCCAGCATGTGCCGCAGGTAGCGGCTGGCGTAGTCGATGTCTGATCCGGCTTCGGTGCCGCCCGATGCAACCGCCAGAATGGCACGTTTGCCCTTCAGCAGACCTTCGGGCCCGGTCTCGGTGTATTGAAAGGTCACACCAACGCGGGCGACCAGATCGATCCAGGCCTTGAGGGTCGTGGGGATGGTGAAATTGTAGATCGGGACACCGATCACCACGGTGTCCGCCTCTTTGAGCTCATCAATCAAGCTGTCCGACAAGGCCAGCGTCGCTTTTTGTTCATCGCTGCGTTGATCGGCAGGGGTGAAGTTTGCGCCAATCCATGCCTCATCCAGCAGCGGCAGCGGCGTCGACAGATCGCGTCGAATAACGGTTTCGGCATTCAGCCGTTCCACCACCTGCGCGGTCAACACGCGGGAAGTGGAGCCGGATTGGCGGGCGGAGCTGTCGATATGGAGTACGGTGTGAGCCATCGTCTTGGTCCTTGTGAGGAGGAAAATTCGTCTGAGGCTCAGAATGGGGATTTGCACATCCGAACACAATTTGTGATATTGAACAAAGTCTGTGCGCATCCGCGCAAATACTTGCAGATATCTTCGCGACGGGGGATCAGGTGGAGAATTGGGACGAAGTGCGCACCGCGTATCAGGTTGCGCGGCTTGGCACGGTGAGCGGTGCGGCAGAAGTGCTGGGCGTGCATCATGCGACGGTCATCCGGCATATTGATGCGATCGAAGCGCGTCTTGGTGTAAAACTGTTCCAGCGCCATGCGCGGGGGTACACGCCGACTGAGGCCGGGCTGGATCTGTTGCGTGTCGCGCAGGCGACAGACGATCAGTTCAGCCAGTTGGTTGGGCGGCTCAAGGGGCAGGGCGACGAGGTGTCCGGCGAATTGGTGGTGACATCCCTGTCCTCCATGGCACCGATGCTGGCGCCCGCGCTGACGGAGTTCCAGCAGATGCACCCGGATCTGGTGATCCGCTATCTGACCGGGGATCGGTTGTTCCGACTGGAATATGGCGAGGCGCATGTGGCCTTGCGCGCAGGGGCGGCACCGGAACAGCCGGACAATGTGGTTCAACCCTTCGTGGGGCAGCGCCTCGCGCTTTATGCCTCGGAAGACTACGTTGCGCGCCACGGCATGCTCAAAGGGCAAGACGATATGGTGAACCACCGGTTCGTTGCCAGTGACAATGAAAACACCCGCGCCCCGTTCGAACGCTGGCTGCGCGCGACCATCCCGGCTGAGAACATTGTGTTTCGCTGTTCGGATGCGGTGGCCGGACATAAGGCCATCCGGGCTGGGGCGGGCATCGGGTTTATCTCCTTGTGGGAGGCAGCAAGCTGCCCGGATCTGGTGATGATGATGGACCCTCGTGATGAGTGGTCGGGCAAAATCTGGCTGGTGACTCATGTGGACCTGCATCGCACCAATAAGGTGCAGAGCTTCGTGCGCTTTTTGAAAGAGCACGCGAAAACCTGGCCACAGTGATGAGCGATATGGATCTGGCACCCATGCGGGGCGGTCTCAGCGACAGCCACAAGGGGCATCTGGCGATGCTGGCGTTCTCGGCGCTGGTGGCGGGGTCGTTTTCGCTCGGCGCGTTGATCGCGAATGAGGTCACGCCTGCGGCTCTGAATGCCGTGCGCTTTGTGCTGGCGGGGATCTTGATCGGCGCGGCTGCGGCCATCGGGCCGGGTCTGAAGTCGCAACATTTCAGCGCGCCCTGGCGCTATGCGCTATTGGGCGGGGTGTTTGCGACTTATTTCGTACTGATGTTCTACGGGTTGAAAACCGCGGATCCGGTGAGCGCGGCGGCGGTATTTACGCTGACGCCGGCCATGAGCGGTGTCTTTGGCTGGCTCTTGCTGCGCCAGATCACCACGCCGCGCATGGCGCTGGCCTTGATGATCGGCGGGGCGGGGGCGCTTTGGGTGATCTTTCGCGCAGATCTTGAGGCTGCGGTCCGCTTTGAGATCGGTCAGGGTGAGGTGATCTATTTCGTCGGCTGTGTGGCGCACGCGCTTTATACGCCGATGGTGCGCAAGCTGAACCGGGGCGAGCCTGCGCTGGTCTTCACCTTTGGGGTGCTGGTCGCCGGGGCGGTGGCGCTGATCGCGCTGGCGTGGCGCGATCTGATCGCCACGGATTGGGCGGGGCTAAAGCCCATCGTCTGGATCGGTCTTATTTATGTGTCGGTCTGTGCCTCGGCCTGTACCTTTGTCCTGCTGCAATTTGCAACGCTGCGGCTGCCATCGGCAAAGGTCATGGCCTATACCTATCTGGTGCCGTCGTGGGTGATCCTGTGGGAGATCGCGCTGGGCAAAGGTTGGCCTCCGGCACTGATCTTTGTGGGGATCGCGCTGACGATCGTGGCGCTCTGGCTGCTGTTGAAGGATGAACACGGTTAAAGACGCCAAGTCTCACTTGGTCCGCGCCGGGCATGTGCCTCACTCGCCGTCGCGGAGCTCTTCTTCGAGAAACCGCTCAAAGGCATCCAAGTTCACCGGCTCAAACTGACCAAAGCCCTGCATCCAGACCGAGGCGGCGCGCAGAGCATCCGGTTGCAGCTTGCACCATTTCACCCGCCCGCGCTTTTCCTGCTGGATCAGACCGGCACGGGTGAGGATGGTGAGATGTTTGGAAATCGCCGCCAGCGACATCTCAAAGGGCTCTGCCACATCGGTGACGGCCATATCGTCTTCGAGCAGCATCGACAGGATCGCCCGACGGGTCGGGTCTGCGAGGGCCGCAAAGACAGTATCAAGAGTATCGCTCATGGGGATATCTCCTAAAGCGCAGGAAGCGGGTCGACAATCCCGAAGCGCATGCGCAAAACGGCGCGGGCGCTATTGAGGGAGAGCTCCATGGCATTGCGGTATTGGGCCATCATCGTGATCCTCGGCATTGGCTGGGGGATGTCCTTTATGTTCAACGCGGTGCTGCTGCGCGAGTTGGCACCCTTGTGGATCTCTGTCGGACGTGTCGGGCTAGGGGCTTTGGGGTGCTGGGTTTTCCTGCTGGCGCGCGGGCGCAACTGGCGCATATCGCCATCGCGCGCGCTGGCGCTGGCGGGGTTTGGGGCCCTGAGTTATGCGATCCCGTTTTCCTGTTATGCGCTCGGGCAGCAGCATATCGCCAGCGGTGTTGCGGGGATCGTCAATGCCTGTACCCCGGCGCTCGCGGTGGTGGTGACCCATTTCTGGCCGGGTGGCGAGCGCGCCAATTGGCGCAAGAGTTTGGGTGTTACGTCCGGGCTGGCGGGGATCGTTCTGCTGTCTCTGCCGATCCTGCAGGGCGGGGAGAGTTCTGCCATCTGGGCGATCCTCGTCACCTTGGGCGCGCCGCTGTGTTATGCCTTTTCGGTCAATGTCGCGCGCCAGTTTCGCGATATGGAACCAGTCGTGCTGGTGGCCTGGGCCTTGACCGGGGCAACAGCCTTTATCCTGCCACTGGCCCTCTGGTCCGATGGGGTGCCGGGCGGGCTGTCCACACAGGCATGGGGGGCGTTGCTGATCATCGGGTTTGCGCTGACCTCTGCCGCCTTCATCGCCATGTACTGGGTGCTTCCGAAGATTGGCCCGACCAATGTCACCCTTCCGACGCTGATCGCGCCCGCCTCAGCGCTGACCTTGGGGGTCTTGGTTCTGGGAGAGCCGCTCGAGATCAGCCACCTGACGGGGCTGTTTGCCATCCTCTTTGGTCTGTTGCTGATCGACGGCCGGCTGTTCCGTCGACGGGTTGCGGCCGCGTAATTTCAAGATCAACCGTTTGGTTGAATATGGGATCTGGCACGTTTTGCTGCAGCCCAGCGGGGCAGGGAGGCAGGGGCAGACCTGCTCTGTCAAATTAAGGTGTTGATATTAAATGATTTCAGCTCACAGAAGCTGCGCGCATTGCGCAATTGACTCTGAGCGGGGGACCGCTTAGCACACCTTCAGATTTCGCGAGAGGAAGCGTCACCTTGATCGACGACGACCAAAAGCAGCGCATGGCGCAGCTGGAGGAGAAACTGGCAGCCGCCAAGAAGGCGCATGAAGAGCCGGAACCTCGCGCGGATGAACACTATTCCATGGCCAATCAGGCCTGGCGGATGGTGACGGAATTGGTGGCCGGTCTCGTGATCGGCCTTGGCATCGGATACGGGCTGGATGTTCTCTTGGGAACGACCCCCATCTTCATGGTGCTGTTCATATTGCTGGGTCTGGCCGCCGGGGTGAGCGTGATGCTCCGCAGCGCACGCGAGATTCAGGACAAACAAATGGCCGAGGCGGAGAAACACGCCGACGCTGACAAAGATGCATGAATGCTGGGCGACGGCCTAAGCGACAGGAGAAGCGGAACGATGGGCAAACTGTTCTTTTACGTAGCTTTGGCTCTGGTGCTCGTATCGGGTCTGGTGTTTGCACCGGAGCACGCCGGACTTGCCATTCACCCGATGGACCAGTTCACCGTGAAGCCGCTGTTTGGCGGTGACCACATCGCCTGGTACACGCCCACCAACGTGACGCTCTGGATGCTGTTTGCCGTGGTGGCGATCATCGGGCTGCTGGTTCTGGGCTCTTCGAACCGCGGCATCGTGCCCTCGCGCGCGCAGTCGGTTGCGGAACTGGCCTATGGGTTCATCTACAAGATGGTCGAAGACGTCACCGGCAAGGACGCGGTGAAGTTCTTCCCCTACATCATGACGCTCTTCATGTTCATCGTGACCGCCAACTTCCTTGGCCTGATCCCGATGTCCTTCACCACCACTTCGCATTTTGCCGTGACCGCGATCCTGGCGATGCTGGTCTTCGTGACCGTGACCATCACCGGCTTCGTGCTGCATGGTGCGAAATTCCTCGGCCTGTTCTGGGTCAGCTCCGCACCGCTGGCGCTGCGTCCGATCCTGGCCATAATCGAACTGATTTCCTACTTCGTGCGCCCCGTCAGCCACTGCATCCGTCTTGCAGGTAACGTGATGGCCGGCCACGCGGTTCTGAAGGTGTTCGCAGGTTTTGCTGGCGCGCTGGGTGCCGGTGCCTTCCTGCCGATCTTTGCCATCACCGCGGTCTACGCACTCGAAGTTCTCGTGGCCTTCATTCAGGCTTACGTGTTCACCATTCTGACCTGCGTCTATCTGAAGGACGCGCTGCATCCGTCCCACTAAGGGCAGGCTGCTGGTCTGAACGACTACCTCAACTTCCAATCGTAAGGAGATATCAAATGGAAGGCGATCTCGCATACATCGGCGCTGGCCTGGCTGGCATGGGTACTGGTATTGCTGCTCTGGGTGTTGGCAACGTTGCTGCTAACTTCCTGGCGGGCGCTCTGCGCAACCCCTCCGCGGCTGCTTCCCAGACCGCAACCCTCTTCATCGGCATCGCATTTGCAGAAGCTCTGGGCATCTTCTCGTTCCTGGTTGCTCTGCTCCTGATGTTCGCCGTCTAAGACTCCGGAACACTTTTTCCTTACGGCCGGGCGGAGTGCCAATCGCGCCCCGCCCGGTGTAACGGCAAGTTCCATAGGAGGACGACATGGCATCTAATACGCATGACGCAGGTCATGGAGCTGCCGAAGCGGCGCACGGATCTTCCGGCATGCCGCAGCTGGACTTCTCGACCTACGGAAACCAGATCTTCTGGCTTCTGGTCACGCTTGTCGTGATCTATCTGATCCTGTCGCGCGTCGCGCTGCCCCGTATTGCAGCCATTCTGAACGAGCGTCAGGGCACTATTACCAACGACCTCGCCGCGGCTGAAGACCTGAAGGCCAAAGCTGTCGAGGCCGAAAACGCTTATAACAAGGCTCTGGCCGACGCCCGCGCGGAAGCGCAGCGCATCGCCGCAGAGACCCGTGCCGAAATTCAGGCCGAGGTCGACGAGGCAATCGCAAAGGCGGATGAGGAAATCTCTGCGAAAGCAGCGGAATCCGAGAAAGCCATTGCCGAAATCCGCGCCACCGCGCTGGAAAGTGTCAAAGTTGTTGCGACCGATACCGCATCCGCTCTGGTCACGGCTCTGGGTGGCAAGGACGACGCTGACGCTGTTGCGGCGGCTGTCGCCAAACGGACGGAGGGCTAAGACCATGCGTGCAACTCTTGCAATTGCTCTGACCCTCGCAACCGCATCTCCGGCCCTCGCTGCTGGCGGTGGCTGGAACCTCGGAAACACCGACTTTGTTGTTGTTCTCGCCTTCCTGCTGTTCATTGGCATCCTGCTCGCTGCCAAAGTGCCGTCCCTGATCGGCAAACAGCTCGACAATCGCGCAGACAGCATCAAGTCGGAACTGGAAGAAGCCCGCGCGCTGCGCGAAGAGGCCCAGACCCTTCTGGCCTCCTACGAGCGCAAGCAGCAGGACGTCCAGGCACAGGCGGAGCGCATCGTCGCCAACGCCCGTGACGAGGCCGCTGCAGCTGCGGAACAGGCCAAGACCGACCTCGCGGCGTCCATCGCACGCCGTCTGGCTGCCGCGGAAGAGCAGATCGCATCTGCGGAAGCCTCGGCCGTCAAAGAAGTGCGTGATCGTGCGATCGCCATCGCCGTCGAAGTTGCCGATCAGGTGATTTCGAAGCAGATGACCGCCGCCGACGCAAACAAGCTGATCGATGCAGCGATCCAGGACGTGGACGCGAAACTGCACTGAGCAGCTGTACATGTGACAAGCAACAGGCCCCGGGGATGCTCCGGGGCCTGTTGCGTTCGTGCTGTATGAAGTTTTTATGAAACCGTGATTTTCCCGATGACCGGTTAACCTTCTTGTGTGACATCAGGTAAATGGAAGACATAGACGTCAAGGCTTGCCCATGTTCCACTCTCGCCCCCTGCATCTGAAGCAGACACGGCCACCCGGGAATGGTGATCGCGATGACGGCGCCCTGGTGTCTTTCTGCGGATTTGGCGCAGCTGTTGGTGGTAAACCGGTTCTGCGCGACCTGACTTTCGATCTGATGCGCGCAGAGGTTCTTGGCCTCATCGGTCGTGCCGGAGCGGGCAAGACGGCGCTCCTGCGGGCGATGTGCCGCCTGCTTGACGAGGATCGCGGCATCGTCACCACAGGACGCATTCTGTTCGATGGTGAGGATATTCATCGGCGGTCGTGTGATCTGCCGACATTGCGCCGGCGTCTGGCCTATATGCCCCAGGAGGCAAATCCGTTTCCGGTCTCGATCTGGGACAATATCGCCTATGGGGTACGGTTGAACCGGGTTGCCACCACCGCGCCTGCGATTTCCGAAGTCGTTGAGGGCGCCCTGCGCCGCTGCTTGTTGTGGGATCAGGTCAAGGATCATCTGCACAGTCTGCGGGGCACCGATCTGCCCATTCACCAACAGCGCCAGCTCTGTCTCGCCCGGAGTATCGCCATCCAGCCGCAGGTGCTGCTTCTGGACCGCCCGACCGGGTCGATCGACCGGATGGAGCTGGAGATGCTGAACCGTCTGGTGATGGATCTGAAGCGGGACTACACCCTCGTGATCGTGACCGCCTCGCTCACCGAAACGGCACAGGTTGCGGACCGGGTGGCGTTCCTTGACGAGGGACAGCTGGTGGAGATCGACACCGCAGAGATGATGTTTACGGCCGCGTTGCAGCAGCAGACCCGTGATTTCATCAACAGCACCGCGATGTAAGCGCCCCTAGCGGTTGCGTTCATGCTCCAGCCGTTGCGCTGCGATTTCCGCATTGCGATCCGCGCGGATCTGTTCCTCCAGCGCCTGTTTGACATAATCCAGATGCGCTTCGACTGCGGCTTTGGCTGCGGTGGCATCGCGGCTCTGCAGGGCCGCGTTGATCGCCCTGTGCTGCTCCAGCAGGGCCTCATAGGTGGTGTGCTGACCGAACATGATCCGCCGGTTGTAGAACACTCCTTTTCGCAACATGTCGAACATCGAACGCATCATGTGCAAGAGCACCACATTATGGCTCGCTTCGAGGATTGCGGAATGGAATTGCGCATCGAGTTCGGCCGCAGCCTCGGAGATGCTCGGGTCCCCCGCAAGCTCCATCTTGTCGAAGATCTCCTGGATCACGCCGAGGTCGGCGTCGGAGCCAAACCGCGCCGCTCGTTCTGCGGCCATGCCTTCCAGATCCCGACGAAACGACAGGTAGTCAAACACCGCCTCATCATCGCTGGCAAAGAGCTGTATCAGCGCCGGCGAAAACGCCGATCCCAGCACATCGGCCACATATACGCCGGATCCCGCGCGACTGGCCAATAGGCCGCGGTCCTGAAGCTCTGCCAGTGCATCGCGCAGCGAGGGGCGCGACACGCCCAGTCGCTCCGCCAGTTCCCGTTCAGACGGCAAACGCTCCCCCGGGCACAGGATGCCCCGCAGGATCAGTTTCTCGATCTGGCGCACGACTGCGGCAGAGAGCTTTTCGGGCTGAACTTTCTGAAAGGGCATGGGGTCTCGAAGGGCAGCGATTGGTCAAATCATATGACCACCAACCGAGACCGCCTGCAAGATCACGATGGTTGAAATAATAGGTCAGCAGTATTGACTTGTTTTGACCTCTTCGGTCAGGTGCAACCAAAGAATTGAAAGGAAGTAACCCAAATGAGCAAAACTGCGCAATTTGCGAAACGAATGAACCGCATGAAAGCTTCGGAAATTCGCGAGCTGCTCAAGCTGTTGGATCAACCGGGAATGCTGTCCTTCGCCGGAGGGATCCCGGATCCGGCGCTGTTTCCTGCCGAGGCCTTCGCCGACGCGTTTCAAGACGCGCTTTCGCCAGAGCATCAGGCCCAGTCTCTTCAGTATTCCGTGTCAGAGGGGTATCTGCCCCTGCGGCAGTGGATTGCAGCGCATATGGCCGGGCGCGGGATTCCCTGCGCGCCCGAGAATGTCCTCATCACTTCCGGTTCGCAGCAGGCGCTGGACTACCTTGGCAAATTGTTCCTCGATCCCGGCGACACGGCGCTTGTGGGGTGGCCCACCTACCTCGGGGCGTTGGCGGCCTTCAACGCCTATGAGCCACGCTACAGCCCCCTGCGCGCGGGCGAGAATCAATCCCCTGCCGCATATGCCGCAGCGGCCGAGGCCGCAGGCGGCCGGGTGAAGTTTGCCTATGTCAGCCCCGATTTTGCAAATCCCACGGGCGTCACCATGACCCGGGCCGAGCGGCTTGCGGCGCTGGACATGGCCACATCTCTGGACGCCGCTCTGATCGAGGATGCCGCATATCAGGCGCTGCGCTATGACGGTGAAGAGATCCCGCCGATCCTGGCGCTCGAATTGGCGCAGAACGGTGGCGACCTCGAGGCATGCCGCACCATCTATTGCGGCACCTTTTCCAAGACCCTGTCACCCGGGCTGCGGGTCGGTTGGGTTGTCGCAGCAACGCCGGTGATCCAGCAGTTGGTGCTGATGAAACAGGCCGCCGACCTGCATTCGGCCACCATCAACCAGATCGCAACACATCAGGTTGCCCAGCAGCATTTCGAGCCCCATGTTGCCAACCTGCGCGCGGTCTATGCGCGCCGTCGCGACGCCATGCTGGCCGCGCTCGCGGAGCATATGCCAGAAGGCGTGACCTGGACCCGGCCCGAGGGGGGGATGTTCATCTGGGTGACCCTGCCGGCCGACGTGGACGCGGCGCGCCTGTTGGAGCAGGCGCTGGAACAGGAGAAGCTTGCGTTTGTGCCCGGACAGGCGTTCTTTGCGGATGGATCGGGCCAGAATTGTTTGCGCCTGAGTTTCTCCAATAGCAATGAGACTACGATCGCGGAGGGTATGGCGCGTCTGGGCCGAGTGTTGCGCTCGGCGCTGTAAAACCTGGTTATCCACAAGATATGGTGGGGTCACCTGCTTCAAAGTGCCGATTTTGCGTCACGTGCCGTTGACACTCGGCCTGCAAGCCTGATGTGATTTCTGGCAACGGAATCACCAGAAAGGGCGATCTTGCGTTTTTCCAAACTCAGGCTCAACGGCTTCAAGAGCTTTGTCGATCCCACCGACCTGATCATCGCCGATGGTCTGACGGGCGTTGTGGGGCCGAATGGCTGTGGCAAGTCGAACCTGCTGGAGGCGTTGCGCTGGGTGATGGGGGAGACCCGTGCCAAAGCCATGCGCGGCGGTGGCATGGAGGACGTGATCTTTGCAGGCACGGCCTCGCGGTCGGCGCGCAACTTTGCAGAGGTCAGCCTGCAGATCGACAATTCGGAGCGGCTGGCGCCGTCGGGTTTCAATGACGCGGACCAGCTCGATATTGTGCGCCGGATCACGCGCGACGTCGGCTCCGCCTACAAGGCGAATGCCAAGGATGTGCGGGCCAAGGACGTGCAGATGCTCTTTGCCGATGCCTCCACCGGGGCGCATTCGCCCGCACTGGTGCGGCAGGG
This sequence comes from Epibacterium sp. MM17-32, assembly GCF_022348205.1. Taxonomy (NCBI): domain Bacteria; kingdom Pseudomonadati; phylum Pseudomonadota; class Alphaproteobacteria; order Rhodobacterales; family Roseobacteraceae; genus Epibacterium; species Epibacterium sp. MM17-32. The sequence continues at coordinate 192,114 of NZ_JAKRFC010000007.1, forward strand.
GCAGATTTCCGAGCTGATCAACGCCAAGCCAAAGGCGCGCCGGCGGGTGCTCGAAGAGGCAGCCGGGATCTCGGGCCTGTATCAGCGCCGGCACGAGGCCGAGCTGAAGCTGAAGAACACCGAACAGAACCTGCTGCGTGTCGATGACGTGATCGAGCAGCTGGCGACGCAGTTGGGGCAGCTCGGACGTCAGGCCAAACAGGCGCAGCGCTATCGCGAGATTGGCGAGAAGCTGCGGCTGGCCGAGGGTATGCTGCTCTATCGCCGCTGGCGCGAGGCCGACGATGCGCGGCTTGCGGCAGAGGACGAGCTGCGCACCCGCGTCAGCCAGGCCGCCAAGGCGGAGGCGCTGGCCCGCGTCGCTGCCGAAAAACGGGCCAGCGCCGAAGAAGGTCTGCCCCCGCTGCGCGAAGAAGACGCCATCGCGGCTGCCGTGTTGCAGCGGCTGGTGGTGCAGCGTGATGCGCTGTCGGACCAGGAGGCACAGGCGCGGCAGAATATTGAACGTCTGAACAGCCGCATCCAGCAGCTTGGCAACGACATTGAGCGCGAAGCGGGGCTGAACAAGGACGCCGGTGAAACGATCGAGCGGCTGGAGTGGGAAAAGCGCGAACTGGCCAAGGCGGGTGAAGGACACGACGAGCGTATGACGGAGGCCGCCGAGGTGGCTCAGGAATCCACGTCGATCCTGCACAACGGAGAAGAGCATCTTTCGCAGGTGACGGAGGATGTCGCACGTCTCGCCGCCCGCCATCAGTCTGCGCAACGTCTGGTCGAGGATTGCCGTCGCGCGCTGGAGCGTGCCGAAGGCGAGGGCGCGAAATCACGTGCTGCGCAGGAGGCGGCGCGCGAGGCCCTGACGGCCTCCGAAGCCAGCTATGAGGCCGCCGTCGAGGCTGAGGAAGAGGCCCGCGAAGCCGCCGAAATGGCAGAAGACGCGCTGGCCGAAGCCGATGAGCTGCGTACCGAGACCCAGTCGCAGGAAACCGAAGCGCGCGCCAAACGCTCTGAGGCCGAGGGCGAGTTGGGCGCGCTGCGGGCCGAGGTCACGGCGCTTGCAAAGCTGGTCGAGCGTGACACCGCCGAGGGCGGCCAGGTCATGGATGACCTGCGGGTGACACCGGGCTATGAAAAGGCCCTCGGGGCTGCGTTGGCCGATGACTTGCGCGCACCGTTGGCGCGCAGCGATGGGCCGACGGGCTGGCTGACCCTGCCGTCCTATGAGCGGGATGCGCCGCTGCCGGATGGGGTGGAGCCCTTGGGCAAATATGTGGACGGCCCAGATGCGCTCTGGCGCCGGATTGCCCAGATCGGAGTCGTTGACCCGGACGAGGCGGCGCGTTTGCAGCCGCTGTTGCAGCCGGGGCAGCGACTGGTGACGCTGGAGGGCGATCTCTGGCGCTGGGATGGGTTCCGCTCCTGGGCCGAGGATGCGCCCTCGGCGGCGGCGATGCGGCTGGAGCAGATGAACCGGCTGGAGGCGCTGAAGCAGGATCTGGCCCATGCCACCGCCCGCACCGAGGGCGCGCAGGCCGCGCATGAGGCGCTGGTGCGCAAGCTCGAAGAGGTCACGCGCGCCGACCAGGCCGCCCGTCAGGCCCGCCGCGCTGCCGATCAGCGTGTCGCCGATGCCGCCCGCGCCCTCAGCCGTGCGGAGGCGGAGAAGAACCTCGCCGAAGGCAAGCTGGAGAATTTTGGCATCGCGGTGGCCCGCCACGAAGAGGATGCGCTGACGGCCTCCCTGCAGTTGAAGGAGGCCGAGGCCGCGCAGGCAGCCCTTGGGGATCTGTCCGAGGCGCGCGCCAAGGTCGAAGAGATCAAACACGGCGTCGAAGCCGCGCGGATCACCATGCTCACCCATCGCTCGGCGCTGGACGAATTGCGCCGCGAGGGGGAGGCACGGACCAAACGCGCGCAAACCGTGACCAAGGAAATCTCCGGCTGGCGGCACCGACTGGACTCCGCGGGCAAGCGGATTGCCGAGCTGGAAGAGCGCCGCGAGGCCAGTCAGGAGGAGCTTGAGGACGCGATGGCGGTGCCCGGCGAGATCGCCGAGACCCGCGAGGAGCTGAACGAACAGATCACCGATGCGGAAGCGCGCAAGGCAGAGGCATCGGATGCGCTGGTCGCCGCCGAAGCGGTGCTGCGTGAAGCGGTCCATAACGAGCGCGAATGCGAGCGCCTGGCGTCTGAGGCGCGGGAGGCGCGGGCCCGGTCTGAAGCCCGCACCGAGGCCGCCCGCGAAACCGTGGAGGCCACCGCCGAGCGCATCGACGAGGTCATGCAGATGGAGCCTGCGGAGCTGCTGGAGCAGCTACAGGTCGCCCCCGAAGACATGCCCAACGCCGAAGAGCTGGAAATCGAGGTGGCGCGCCACAAGCGTCAACGCGATGCGCTTGGCGCGGTGAACCTGCGGGCCGAAGAGGACGCCCGCGAGGTGCAGGAAGAGCATGATACGCTGGTGGCGGAAAAGCTCGATCTGGAAGAGGCGGTAAAGACCCTGCGCGCGGGCATTGCCTCGCTCAACCGCGAAGGGCGGGAGCGCCTGCTGACCGCCTTTGAACAGGTCAACAGCTCCTTTGCGATGCTGTTCACGCATCTGTTCGGCGGCGGCGAGGCGAACCTGCTGATGGTCGAAAGCGACGATCCCCTGGACGCTGGTCTGGAAATCATGTGCCAGCCACCGGGCAAGAAACTGTCGACCCTGTCGCTTCTGTCGGGCGGTGAGCAGACCCTGACCGCGATGGCGCTGATCTTTGCGGTGTTCCTGTCGAACCCGGCACCGATCTGCGTGCTCGACGAGGTTGACGCGCCGCTGGACGATGCCAATGTCACCCGCTTCTGCGATCTGCTCGATGAAATGTGCCGCCAGACCGATACGCGGTTCCTCATCATCACCCACCACGCCGTCACCATGGCGCGCATGGACCGCCTGTTTGGCGTGACGATGCAGGAAAAAGGCGTCAGCCAGCTGGTGTCCGTGGATCTGAAAAAGGCCGAGGCGCTGGTGGCCTGATTAAAGCGCGTTCAGCAGATCCGGTGTGGGCCAGGCATCCGCCGGCAGGCCCAGGCGCTGTTGTTCCCTTTGCACGGCGAGCCGGGTATTGGCGCCCAGAATACCGTCCACATCCCCCACATCATGCCCGCGGGCTTGCAGGCGGCGCTGGAGTTCCTTCATCTGGTCACCTGACAGGCCCTGCTCGGAATCGCCGGCATTGTAGACCTGCGCGCCTTCCAGCCGTGTGGCAAAATAGGCGGCGGTCAGGACATAGGTAAAGCTCTGGTTCCACTCGAAATAGATGTCGAAGTTCGGATAGGCGAGAAAGGCCGGCCCCTTGTGGCCTTGCGGCAGCAACAAGGAGGCTTTGGCCTCTTTCATCGCAAATCCACCGGACCGCGGCACAACGCCCATCGCATCCCACTCGGAGACGGTTTTCTTATGCGCAGGTCCGGAGGCGGAGACATCCATGCCGGCGGGGATGGTGACCTCTTGCAGCCAGGGCTCATTCGCGCGCCAGCCCAGATGAGACAGCATCCGCGCGGCCGACATCAGCGCATCGGCGGCAGACGTCTTGAGCGTGACATGCCCGTCGCCGTCCGCATCCACCCCGTGTTCGAGGATATCGCTGGGAAGCATCTGCACCATGCCGATTTCGCCCGCCCAGGCACCGGTGGTGCGCGCGGGATCAAAGTCGCCTTTGCGATACAGCTCCAGAGCCGAGAAAATCTGCGGGCGGAACAGCTCCGGGCGGCGGCAGTCATGGGCGAGGGTCACCAGCGCGTCGCGTGTGTTGAAATTCCCCTGCACGGCACCGTAATCGGTTTCGAAGGCCCAGAAGGCCAGGAGCACGCCGCGGTCGATGCCATAGGTCGTCTCGATGCGTTCGAAGATCTTGTCGAATTCCTCGCCCTTGCGACGCCCGCGGATCAGCCGGTCCTGAGAGATCAGACGGCGCGAGAATTCAATGAAGGGTTTCTGGAAGACGCCCTGGGAGCGGTCCGCGCGCAGCACGCTCTGATCCTGGGACACGCCCTTGAAGAAGTCGTTGACAAGATTGATCGCGTAGCCGGCAGAGACCGCCTCGTCCTTGAGGCCGCGCACGAAATTCTGGAAACCGCCTCCGCATTGGGCTGCGACAAGGCTCGGGACGCTCAGCAGGGCGATCAGGGCGGTGCGGTGCAGGACCGCTTTGGGGCTCGGCAGCACGCGCATGGCCATATGTCCTTTGGTCGGATCGGTTTCGCGCTAACGGTATCTAGAATAGCAGCCCCAATGCAACCACTAGAACAAGTGTCAGCCCCCAGGATTTCCAAAGAATTTCGCAGCAGCGCGTGATGTCATGGGCGCCGGCGCTCTTGGAACCGGTTTCATTGACCCAGGCAAAGTCGCGCACCGCGCCATCATAGGATCGCGGCCCCGCCAGTGCCACGCCAAGCGCGCGCGCCATCGCTGCCTCGGGCCAGCCCGCGTTGGGCGAGCGATGCTTGCGCGCATCGCTGCTGATCATGCCCCAATCCCCTGTCCGGCGGGTGACGATGGCCAGCAACAGGGCGCTCAGCCGGGCCGGGATGATGTTCAGCACATCGTCCAGCCGCGCCGCCGCCCATCCGAATTCCTCATAAGCTTCGGTGCGATAGCCGATCATGCTGTCGGCGGTGTTGACCAGTTTATAGATCAACAGCCCCGGCAGGCCGGCGACGAGGAACCAGAAGGCCGGCGCAACAACCCCGTCGGAGAAGTTTTCCGCACCGCTTTCGATCGCGGCGCGTGCCACCTGCGGCCCCGTCATGCTGGCCGTATCGCGGCTGACGATCTGTGCAACCGCCGTGCGCCCGTCGGTCAGGCTGTGCCGAAGGCCGGCGGCCACCGCACCGACGTGATCGGTCAGCGACCGCTGCGCGATCAGGACGGCAGCGATCAGGACGCTGACCACCGCACCGAGCCAAGACAGTATCCAGCCAAGGAGCAGCCCGGTCAGGACCAGCACGCACACGGCCATGACACCCTTGCCACGCTTGCCTTCTCCATCGTTGAACCCATCATCCAGCGCCTGCACAAGCCGCCCCATCAGCACTGCCGGATGCGGAATGCGGGACCACAGCCATTTCGGCTCTCCCAGGGCGGCGTCGATAAGCAGGGCAGGGATCAGCAGCGCGGCGGTGCTCATGTCAGGGCGGTCTCCAGTTGGCTCCAGCGGGACATCGGCGGCAGGCCAAGGCGCAGGAAGCGGGTGGAATAGGGAAAGATGCGGCTCCAGATCCGGGCGCGGGCGAGGCGGTCCTGCCAGGCCTGCGCATCCCCCACGTCATAAAGCCGGAACAGGTCGGTGCCGCCAACGGTCTGAGCCCCGGCCTGTTGCATCAGCTGGTCCAGCCGCGCGGCGGCATCGGCCAGCTCCAGCCGGGTGGTGGTGGCCCAGTCGGGATCGTTCAAGGCGTGTGTGGCAATGCGCAGGGCCGGGCCGGAGACCGCCCATGGCCCCATGGCGGCGCGCAGACCTGCGATCAGTTCCGGATCACCAATGGCAAATCCCAGCCGCAGGCCAGCCAGCCCCCAGAACTTGCCAAAGCTCTTGAGGATCACCGTACCGGGGGTGGTGGCGCGGGCGATCAGGCTCTGATCCGGGCAGATGTCACAAAAGCTTTCATCGATGATGCAGAAGGGCGCGTTGACCTCTTCGGGCATCCAGAGACGGCCATCCGGGTTGTTGGGATGAACCACCACCTGTGCCTCGGCCGGGCCGGTGTCGAGGATCTGCCAGCCGCTTTGGTCGAAGGCGGCAGCGTGTTCATTGTAGGTCGGCGTGCTGATGCTGACGGTGCGGGCCGGGCGGAGTGCGGGCAGACGCGCGATCAGGGCGGAGGCCCCCGGCGCTGCAAGAATATCCGCCTCGTCCGGGACCTGCCAGAAGCGGCGGGCCGCGGCAATCAGCGCCTGCTGCGCATCGGCGTCGGGCAGGGCAGTCCAGTCCTCCGCCAGCAGCGGCGGGAGCGGATAGGGCGACGGGTTGATGCCGGTGGAGAGGTCGATCCAGTCTCCGCGTTGCCCGCCGAAGCGCGCGATGGCGGCGGCCAGGTTGCCGCCGTGGTCTCGCACCGAAGCCTGATCCGGCAGGGCGGTCGCCGGGGCGCTGTCTTCGGCGCTGGGGGGGCTGTCTGACATGGCGGAGCGGTCTCTATTCACAGGGTCTCGGGACGATATGCCTCTGACGCCTGCATAAAGCAAGCGCGGCGGGATCCTCCGCCGCGCCTTGTTCGCCCCCGCTGTTAGCCGCGTCCGTGCGGGGCGTCCCAGTCCAGCACCGGGTTGATCGGCAGGATCCGGTGCGGATTGATGGTGTCGTGGCTGTAATGATAGTGGCGCACGATATGCGGCATCACCACGGTCTCTGCCACGCCCGGCATCTGGTAGAGTTCCCGGGTATAGGCCCAGAGGTTGGGGTAGTCGATGATCCGGCGCCGGTTGCATTTGAAATGCAGGTGGTAGACCGGATCGAACCGCACCAGCGTGGTAAACAGGCGCCAGTCGGCTTCGGTCAGCGTATCGCCCATCAGATAGCGGTGCTGGCTCAGGATGTCCTCCAGCCAGTCGAGGCTGTCGAACAGCGGTCCTACAGCTGCGTCATAGGCCTCTTGCGATGTGGCGAACCCGGCCTTGTAGACGCCGTTGTTCACGGTGTCATAGACCCGGGCGTTCACCGCCTCGATCGGCTCACGCAGCGCCTCGGGCCAGAAATCGCGGGTATTGCCGGTGATGTCGTCAAAGGCGGAGTTGAACATGCGGATGATCTCCGCGCTCTCGTTCGAGACGATGGTGTTTTCCTGCTTGTCCCACAGCACTGGCACCGTCACACGGCCGGAGTACTCCGGGTCCGCCTTGGTGTAGATCTGGTGCATGTAGTCAAACCCGAAAAGCGTATCGCCGGTTGCGCCCGCCTCGTCGGTTTTGAACTCCCAGCCTTTGTCGAGCATATCGGGATGAACGACAGATACCGATATGTGATCCTCCAACTCTTTCAGCTTGCGAAAGATCAGCGTGCGATGTGCCCAGGGACAGGCGTAGGAGACATAGAGGTGATACCGCCCGCTCTCTGCCTTGAACCCGGTCTGACCCGCCGGGCCGGGGCTTCCGTCCGCGCTGAGCCAGTTGCGAAATTGCGATTCGGAGCGCTTGAACGCACCTCCATGCGATTTGGTGTCATACCAGACATCGTGCCACGTGCCGTCGACCAGCAGTCCCATGATCAGCCCTTTCTTTCCTCGGTTGCTGAGAAGGATAGGGGCGCGGGCGAAGCTCGACCACCTGTGTCGTTGCGCAGCGTCCCTGCGCAGCCGCACAGGTGCCGAGGGGATGGGCAGAGCCCGTGGGGGCGGAGGTTCAAAGCCAGGACGCGGCATGACCACAACACTCACATCGGCTCAACGGAACATGCGGTGTATTCACTTGATTTTAGCCAATTTGACGTCACCCTGTAGATCGGTCCTCGTGAGCCGGAGGTTGAGACCATGACCACATATGTACCTAAATCCGTGCAGGATGCGCTGGACAAGGCGCGCCTCCAGGGCCTGAAGAAGAAGAATCGTCTTCGCGTGCACGCGGGCGAAGAGATTTATCCGGTGCTGCGTCAATGGGAGAGCGGGTTTTCGGTGGAAGAGGAAACCGTTCCGCAATTGCGCGGCCTTGTGGATCTCTACGATGGCACACGTCACCTGTCACAGTGCCTGATCGTTGCGTCCGAAGCGGAGGCGGGCGAGATGCGCTATGAGTTCAAGCGCGCAACCGCCGCTGCGGAAACGGCGCCGCTGGATTTCTATCGTGCACCCGATGCGCCAGTTGGATTGTTGGGACACGACCACCTGGGAGACAGCTGACACCTCAGCGTACTGGGGGAGTGGGATGCAAGGGGGGAGGCTCCCGCCCATTGGCGCCACGTCCTTTCAGGACCTGACATCAATAGTTGGGCCCCGCGCGCTGCGCGCCCGGTACGGGCGCGCAGCGCGCGAGTCGCTTCGGGCAAAGCCCGAAGCGAAACACCTCAATAGTACCGTTGGCGTATGCATTTGGCTTGGGAGTGCGCAAAACGTGGCGGTCCGTTTTCAGGAACCGAAGCCAGTAGCCTCCGACAGAGACAAGGCCCCGCCGGAGGCTGTGTGTTTTGCCACGGCCCTGTAACTGAAGATCGGCAATCCCGTCGGCGACCCTGGCCAGTCTTTCGGGTGATCGCGCCAATGGCATAAACGCCGTCGAACTGTCGCCCAGCCGCAGCATTCATCCAACAACGGGTGACTGCCGTGGAACCGGTTCTCTCGATGGTCACCCGCCCGGTGAGTTCACTGCAAATCGGCAAAGGCCTTTGCCAGTCGCTCGCACGCTTCTTCCACCCGAACACGCTGGGTGCCGAGGTTGAAGCGCAGGAAACTCTCGCCGCCGGTGCCGAAAGTGGTTCCGTGGTTGACGGCAATCTTGGCCACCTGTTCCACCCGGCGGGTGAATTCCTCCCGCTCCATACCGGTGCCGGAGAAGTCGACCCAGGCCAGATAGGTGGATTGCAGCTCCATGGAACTCAGGCCGGGGATCGCATTCACCGCCTCGTCAAACAGGGCCTTGTTGGCCGCCAAATAGGGCACCAGCTCCGCGACATAGGACGCCCCGTCGGGCGAGTAGGCGGCCATGGTGGCAAACTCGCCAGCGGTGTTGCCTTGCAGGTAGATTGCCAGCATGCGCCGACGGAAACGCTCGCGCAGGGTCTCGTCCTGGATGATCACCTGGCCGGTGTGCAGGCCGGCAAAGTTGAATGTCTTCGACGGCGCAGTCAGCATGATCAGCCGATCTGCAATGTCGGGGGCGGCCACTGCCATCGGGATGTGGGTATGGCCCTCAAACACCAGGTCGTGGTGGATTTCGTCGGAGATCAGCATCAGGTCGTGGCGCTTGCAGAAGTCGGCAACACCCTGCAATTCCTCCTGCGTCCAGACGCGCCCGCCGGGGTTATGTGGCGAACACAGGATCACCATCCTTTCCCTGCCGGTCATCTGCGCGTCATAGGCGGCAAAGTCCATCTTGTAGGCGCCGTCTTCCTGCACCATCTGGCATTCCACCACCTCACGCCCGGCAAGGCGGATCACCTTGGCAAAGGCGTGGTAGACCGGGGTGAACAGCACGATGCCGTCGCCTTCATTGGTGAAGGTGTCCAGACACATGCCGACACCGTTCACCAGCCCGGTGGTGGTAAAGATCGCATCGGCATCGACGCGCCAGCCATGGCGGTTCTCCATCCACCACTGAATCGCCCCCTTGTACTCGGATTCGCAGTTCACGTAGCCATAGATGCCGTGATCGGCCATCGCCCGCATCCGCGCCGACACCACATCCGGCACCGCAAAATCGGTATCCGCTACCCACATCGCCAGACCGTCCTCGGGGGACACACCATAGAGGGGCTCCATCATGTCCCATTTGATGGAATGGGTGTTGCGGCGGTCAATGATCTTGTCGAAATCCATGAAACTCTGTCTCCGTCATGTTTGGCGGGAGGCTAGGGGATCACGCGAGCGCTGCAAAGCCCCTCCAATGTGCTGGTACAAACACAGGGCAGCACGCCGCCGACCGCAGGAACGGACATGAGCCGTTGCGGCGCTGCGGGGATTGTCCTAAAGCGATGGGCCATGAAACGCCCGATCCTGATCCATCCCGACCCGCGTCTGAAAAAGACCGCCGCCGAAGTGCCCGATCTCTCTGACGATCTGCGCCAATTGGCGGACGACATGCTTGAAACCATGTATGCCGCGCCGGGAATCGGTCTTGCCGCGCCGCAGATCGGCGTGCTGGATCGCCTGATCGTCCTTGATTGCGTCAAGGAAGGCGAAGGCGATGCGCGCCCGCTTGTGATGTTCAACCCGCGCGTCATTGCTGCCTCGGACGAGACCAATGTCTACGAGGAAGGCTGTCTGTCGATCCCCGAGCAATACGCCGAAGTCACCCGGCCCCGGGTGGTGGATGTGGAATGGCTCGACCGCGACGGCAACCTCCGGAGCGAGACCTTCGATGGTCTCTGGGCCACCTGCGTGCAGCATGAGATCGATCACCTCGATGGTAAGCTGTTCATCGATTATCTGAAGCCGCTGAAGCGTCAGATGATCACGCGCAAGATGCAGAAGCTGAAGCGCGAACGCGCTCGTGGCAACGGATGAGCCTGCTGCCCATCGTCCGGTGGCCCGATCCGCGACTGGCGACAGTCTGTGCCCCGGTTCAGGCGGATGAGGACCTCTCCACATTGATCGCGGACATGCTGGAGACGATGTATGACGCGCCGGGGCGCGGTCTTGCCGCACCGCAGGTAGGCGTCCTGAAGCGCCTTTTTGTGATGGACGTGGACTGGAAGACGGGCGCGCGCACCCCGGTTGTGATGGTGAACCCGGAAATCCTCTGGCGTTCGCAGGACGTCGCGCCGGGAGAGGAAGGGTGTCTCTCGATCCCCGGTGTCCTGACGGAGGTGATCCGCCCCGTGCAGATCCGTGTCCGCTGGCAGAACACCCAGGGCGAGAGCTTAGAGGGCGGTTTTGACGGATTTGCGGCGCGCTGCATCCAGCACGAATACGATCACCTCGACGGTCGCGTGACCTTTGACCATTTATCGGCTGCGGACCGTGACGCCGCCGAAGCCCGCTATTGCGCGCAAAAGGAGGCTCTGCCATGACCATTCGCCCCTGCCTGCCCTGGCCCGACAAGCGTTTGCGCACTGCCGCAGAAGAGGTGTCGGAGATCACCGATGAGATCCGCGCCATCTGGGATGACATGATCGACACGATGGAGGCGATGCCCGGGGTCGGGCTCGCAGCGCCCCAGATCGGGGTGATGTTGCGGTTGGCGGTGGTGGATGGCTCCTCGGAGCGGGGACGCGCTGTTCGGCTGGCCAATCCCGAGATATTGCACGCTTCGATCGAGCTGCGCGAGCATGACGAAGCCAGCCCCAACCTGCCCGGCGTGTCAGCCCGGATCACGCGCCCGCGTGCGGTCACCGTGCGGTTTCTCAATGAAAACGGGGTGGTGGACCGTCGCGATTTTGTCGGGATCGAGGCCACGTCGGTGCAGCATCAGATCGATCACCTGAACGGCAAGATGTATTTTGACCACCTGTCCCGGATGAAGCGCGACATGCTGATCAAGAAGGCCCGCAAACTGGCGCGTTGAACCGCCTCGGGTCCGCGTTCGTGTCAGAGGGTTTCGTTCTGCGACCCGGCCTGCCCGGCAGGGGCAGGCTGAGACTGGCGCGCGCATGCGCGTCCGCTCTGGTCCCGCTTGACCACCTGCGCTAAGCCTGTTGCCAGTAGCGAACAAACGGCGCGAAAGGGCAGGGTCATGCGGGTTATCTTTATGGGAACACCGGAGTTTTCGGTGCCGGTGCTGGAGGCGCTGGTCTATGCCGGTCACGAGATCGCTGCTGTCTATTGCCAACCCCCGCGCCCGGCCGGCCGCGGCAAGAAGGACCGTCCGACACCGGTGCATGCGCGCGCCATCGAGCTGGGTCTGGAGGTGCGCCATCCGGTTTCCCTCAAGGGTGCGGAAGAGCAGGCGGCATTTGCAGCGCTCGATGCGGATGTGGCCGTGGTGGTGGCCTATGGGCTGATCCTGCCGCAGCCCGTTCTGGATGCGCCCCGGTTCGGGTGTCTCAATATCCACGCCAGCCTGCTGCCGCGCTGGCGCGGGGCCGCGCCCATCCATCGCGCCATCATGGCGGGCGATGCGCGCACCGGCATCTGCATCATGCAGATGGAGGCGGGGCTCGACACCGGGCCTGTCCTGCTGCGTCAGGAAACGGAGATTGGCGCTTTGGAGCTGACCTCTGAGCTGCATGACCGGCTGTCCGAAATCGGGGCGGGATTGATCGTCGAAGCCCTCTCGACCCTGCCGGATCTGGTGCCGGAGGAGCAGCCGGTTCAGGGCGTCACCTATGCGACCAAGATCGACAAGGCCGAGGCGCGGATCGACTGGCAGGCACCGGCAACCGAGGTGGATCGCAAGATTCGCGGGCTGTCGCCCTTTCCCGGGGCGTGGTGCGAGGTGGAGGGACAGCGGATCAAGGTGCTGGCCTCGCGGGTCGCGCCGGGCAGCGGGGAGCCCGGCACGGTGCTGGATGAAACCCTGACCGTGGCGTGTGGCGATGGCGCTGTGGAACTGCTGCGCCTCCAGCGGGCCGGGAAGGGTGTACAGGACCGGGAGACCTTCCTGCGCGGGTTCCCGATTGCCATCGGGGTGCGGCTGGCACCGAAGGAGGATGGGGCATGATGCTGGCGCTGTTTGGAACAGTGGTGATCGCCGGGATCGTTGGCTATGCGGCGGAACGCAGCGGGTTCACCCACAACGGGATCATCCAGTCGATCATCATTTGTGTTGGCGGAGCATTCCTGTTCTTCTTTCTGCGGCTGATGTTCGGCATCGGCTTTCACGCGCCGGGCTGGAATGCCGTGTTGTCGTCGGTGGGGGCGCTGATCATCGTGCCGTTTCATTGGCGGCGTTGACTGTATTCGGGGCCTGCTGTTCAGGCTGGCTCCCTTCAGACGGTCAAAGACGGGCCGGAAAGAAAGGCAGAAGAATGTCGGTTGTTTTCCTGATTATCATCGGCGCGGCGGCGGGGTTCCTCGCCACGCGCATCATGCGTATCGAGACGGATGTCATCACCACGATTTGCATCGGCATGGCCGGAGCCCTGATCGGGGGGCTGGTGCTGCGCACCCTGCTGGCGGTCATGGGTCTGCTTGCCGGGTTGGTGGGGGCCGTGTTGGGCGCGCTTGCGTTGATCTATCTGTGGCAGAAAATTCAGAACAGGTGAGGCCCCGGATGCGGGGGACGCCTCTGCTCCGGCGGTAAGGTGTTTCGCTTCGGGCTTTGCCCGAAACGACCAGCGCGGCGGC